>CAZQDO010000631.1:0-2669 GCA_964592085.1 uncultured Anaerolineae bacterium
GGCGCAGCGCTGTTGCTTGCCCTGGGGCTCAGCGCTTTCTTCTGGCTGCCAGCTTTCTTCGAGAAGCAGTGGGTGAAGATCCACCTGGCGTACACCCCGGCTGGCATGAACTATCACTACAATTTCCTGTCCCTACGCGAACTCCTCTCCCCGCCAAGCCCTGTCCACACCGCGCTCATGAATCCCGCTCCGCCCCGCAGCCTGGGGCTGGTGCAGGTGGCCCTGGCACTGCTGGCTCTGGCCGGCTGGTGGCGCTGCAAAGACAGGGAAAAGCGCTTCACGGTTTTGTACTTCTCCCTCGTTCTCATCGGCTTGATGTTCATGGTCCTTCCGCAGTCCGTGGCGGTCTGGGATCGCGTGCCCCTGCTCGAATACGTTCAATTCCCATTTCGCTTCCTGGGAATCGCCAGCCTGGCCGCCGCTGTGCTGGCTGGTGGGCTCTTTGGGATTTTGGGTGGTCAGGGTATCGGACTCCCCAACTTGTTGGGGGTGACACGTGAAGAACCCGAACGAGTTCGGGACTCCGCTATACCAGCCGAATTGCCGAATCCCCATTCACGTTTGACCCCTTCGGCCAGGCTCAGGGCATGGTTTTACGTTTCACGCTTTACGACAAGACCTCTCATCATCCTGGGAGTGCTGGTGGTGCAACTTCTCATCATCACCCTCAGCTTGCCCTGGCTCTATCCGCGCTACTGCTCCACCACTGAGGGTCTGTCCATAGCCAAACTGGCCAGACTAGAACGCAACCTGGGAGTCATCGGGGCTACTTCTGCCGGCGAGTACCTGCCCATCTGGGTGAAGGAAGTGCCCTCTGGGTCGAGCATGGAAGCCATGTATCGCGCCGGAGTTCCCATTGAGCGCCTGGAGCCATCCTCCCTGCCTGAAGGAGCGGTGGTTAAGTCAGCGGAGTATGGCCTCACCTCGACCGACATCCTGATAGACAGCCCTCAGCCCTTTCAAGCCGTGTTCAACACTTTCTATTTTCCCGGCTGGCGGGTCTACGTGGACGGGAGGCAGGTGCCCATCGTCCCCACCGAACCCCATGGATTGATCAGCTTCGAGGTTCCCGCGGGGGAGAGCAACCTTCAGGTGCGTTTTCAGGACACGCCCTTGCGCCTGGCAGCCAAGGCTCTTTCGGCCTTCAGCGCTATGGTCGTCCTGGCGCTGGTCATCTGGTCCCTGGTCAGGTGGTCGGATGATCGGATGGTCGGCCAAAACACGCAACACGCAGCACGCAACACGTTTTGGGAGCTGCAAGTGGTTCTGGCCACAGCGCTGCTCCTGACCAAAGTGGCCTACATTGACCGCCACGATAACTGGTTCAGGCGGGCGGGCTTCGATGGGGCGCGGGTCGAAGGGATGCAAGTGCCGCTGGAGGTGAACTTCGGCGGGGAGATGGCGCTCCTCGGCTACGACCTTCACCCCGCTACAGTTGAGGCCGGGGGGACTTTTCGCCTGAGCCTCTACTGGAAGGCGCAACGGAAGCTGGACACCGCGTACAGCGCCTATGCCCGCCTCAAGGACGCCCAGTCTAACCTGTGGAGCCCAAAGGATAGCCGGCGACCTGGGGGGTACCGAGACTATCCTGCGACCACCACCTGGTCTCTGGACGAATACGCCCAGGATTCCTACCAGATACAGGTGCTATCGGGCACGCCGCCTGGGGAATACGATCTCGTAGTTGGAGCCTTCTCCAAAGCCACCCTGGAGGAACTGGACGTACTGGACAAGCAAGGGCGCGCTGTAGGCACCTCATGGGCCGTAGGCAAGCTAACAGTGGTGAGGCCAAGCAAGCCGCCTTCCATTGAGGAACTGGAGATACAACACCCTGTAGCTATCAAGTCTGGAGAAGCGCTGGAGTTATTGGGCTACGACGTGGATCGCCCTACCGTCCAGGCGGGAGAAGGGGTGCACCTGACCCTCTTTTGGCGAAGCCTGAAAGAGATGGCTCAGCCTCATGCGGCCCTTCTCAGATTGGTGGACGAGGGGGGAAGAGTTGTAATGGGAGAGGCTTTCCCTATTGCAAGCGAGGCTTACCCCACAACCCAATGGCAGGCTGGGGAAGTGGTTCGCAGCCAGCATTATTTCCCCGTTCCAGCGGAGACTTCAGCGGGCCGACATCGGCTCCAGTTGGTGGTTATAGATCAGAAGGGGACGCCGCTCGCGGCAGCAATTGACCTGGGCGAGCTGGGGATCGAGGTGCCGGACCGCAGGATGACCCTCCCGGCTATCGGAAACCCCCTGGAAGTCAACCTGGACGATGAGGTGACCTTCCTGGGCTATGACCGGAGTGCTACCATCGTCAAGCCCGGCGGCACACTGTGCCTGACTTTGTACTGGCAGGCCAGGAGGGAAATGGCTAAATGGTACAAGGTCTTCACCCATCTTTTGGACGACCAGGACCGCATCTGGGCGCAGAAGGATAGCGTGCCAGTGGGGGGGGCGCGGCCAACGACGGGATGGGTGAGAGGCGAGGTCGTCGTGGATGAATACGAGCTAACGATAGGCCCCGACGCTCCCGGCGGTGATTACATTTTGGAGATTGGGATGTACGAAGAGAGCACAGCCCAGCGCTTGAGGGTGCTCAACGAGGAGGGGCAAGCCGTGGGGGATCGCATCCTGCTAGGGACAGTGAAGATTGAACCATAGAACGAGCAGATTCCTGA
>CAZQDO010000632.1:0-2631 GCA_964592085.1 uncultured Anaerolineae bacterium
GACGCCTAGTCGTCCAGTGCCGTCCTGGAGCCACATAATGAAAAGGAGCCAAAGTGGAAAGTTCGCCACGAGCCATAGAGCCTGGACCGGTTTCCATGGCAGTTTTCAACCCTGACCAACATCGCTCACGATGCGAAGCATACCTCGGTCGCTTCCTGAAAGGTCATGCCCACTTTGTCCGCGCCGAGCCACTGACGAAGAGCACACGCGATGCACCGTGGCGTCTCGACGTGGAGGTGGATGGAGTTGCGCGATCGTACGTGCTGCGGCTGGATTCGAGGCGCGGCGAGCACGAGTACGCCGTTCTCCACGCCATGGAATCTGTTCCGATCCCGACGCCGCGGGTGTATGGCTGGGATCCGGAAGGTGAGGCGCTAGGAGTGCCCTGCTTCTTCAGTGATTTCGTTGAGGGTGAATCGTTGTTGAAGCCGATGCTAGCTGGCGAGCCATGGGCTGAGACACTGTACATTGATACCGTCTGTGTGCTGCAGGCAATTACGCGGGACCAGTTGTCGGCTGTTGGGCACCGATTTGGCGGTGGAGAAACAGCGGCGGACTTCCTGGAGGCCGCTTATGAATACTTCAAGGTCAACCCGCACCCGCTGGCGGATGCCGTGTACACGAGGTTGAAAGACACCCTGCCTGCACTGCCAACAGTGCGGTTCAGCAACGGGGACCTGTGGCTAGACAACCTGATCGTTCGCGATCAGCAGTTGGTGGGGATCATTGACTTCGAGAATGCCGGATTTAGTGACCCCCTCTATGAGTTTTTGCTGTCGTTCTTCGTGGCGCCGGAGTTGTGTGGACGCGGGATAGAGGAGCGTTACTGCCAGCGCATGGGATTCGCCCCAGAAGCGCTACCTTGGTACCACGCTCTCGAATACTTTGATACCTGGCACTGGGTGATGGAAACCGGCGAGCCCTTCGTCCACCACACTGCCGACAGCCTTGCCGCAGCCCTGGGATGCTGGCTTGATGAGGACACAAGCGAAAGGTGACTGTACGACGTGCGCGTTCACGCTGTTCCACTGGGATTTTCTCAAGCATACTTGATCGAAAGCGACGCCGGGTTGGTACTCGTAGACGCCGGATCGCCGCACCAGGAGAGACTCATCCTGCGACACCTGCGGGCGCTGAAGAGTGCGGACGCAAGTCCATCCAACCTCAACCGGATGCCTTCTATCCGCCTCATCTTCATCACCCACGCCCACCTCGACCACTATGGCAGCGCGGCCGCACTGCGACGGCTGACCGGCGCTCCTGTCGCCATCCACCGCGCCGATGCAGAGGCTATGGCACGCGGGGAAACGCGGATTGGCTCAGCGCGGGGCGGAGGTAAGTTGATGGGAGCTTTGCTGCCATTGGCAGAGTTGTTTGCTCGGCCAGAGCCAGTCACACCCGACATCCTGCTAGAGGATGGGGATTGCCTGGACAACTATGGTCTTGAAGCGAGGGTGATCCACACCCCAGGGCACACCCTGGGATCGAGCTGTCTGATCGTCGAAGAGCGGCTGGGCTTCGTGGGTGATCTGCTGACCAACAATGGCCGACCACGTCTGCAGCGCCTGTTCGCCGAGGATTGGTCGCTGTTGAGGCAGAGCTATGCTCGGCTGCAAGGGATAGAACTCGAGATGGCCTATCCCGGTCACGGACGCCAACCTGTCAGCGGAGAGGCTCTGCAACGCCTGATAGCAAGCCGTTTGTGAGATACAGCCAGTTGGTCCGTTTCATACCGACGGCAGCAACGCGCGCGATGGACGCATGTTTGACTTGCAGGCGATCACACCCTCAATCCACACATTTCTAATGTGTGGTGCCCCATGAACCGCAGACTCTCGGGCTCTTGAGGCACTACACCTTGAAAAGTGTAGAGTGTCGCACTCCGTACGCCGAGAAATCGTCTATGAAGACTGGATAGCTGTCTGGCAGATATGACAACGAATTCAAGGGATTCACCGAATCCACGACACCAGATTCGATTAATCCTCGAAACCTGTCCTGAGCCCTGTCGAAGGATTCGTTGCTATATAGGCCCCGCAACGACTTGCAACTTCGCAAGGAATGACCTATGAGCAAAACCTTTGAATACGACGTTTTCCTCAGCTACAGTTCCAAGGACAAGAAGGTCGTGCACGCCCTGGCGAAGCGGCTGAAGAAGGACGGGCTGCGCGTGTGGCTGGACGCATGGGCGCTCCAACCCGGCGACCCGATCAGCCTCAAGATCCAGCAGGGGTTGGAAAAGTCCCGCACGCTCCTGATGTGCATGTCCCCGGCCTACTTCGCCTCCGAGTGGGGGACGCTGGAACACCACACCCTGCTGTTCCGCGACCCCACCAACGCCCAGCGCCGCTTCATCCCGCTCCTCATCCAGGACTGCACCCCGCCCGACATCATCGCCCAGTTCGCCTACATTGATTGGCGGACGCCGTCCGACGAGGCCTACGACAAGCTCCTGGCCGCCTGCTGGGGGGAGGAACCAGAAAAGGCAAAACCGGAGGCACGAGAGGAGCAAGCTGTTCAGGCGCGGATGGTCCTGAAAGGCCACACAAACTCCGTCTGGGGCGTGGCCGTCACGCCCGACGGCAAAACAGTCGTCTCGGGTTCAAACGACAAGACGCTGAAGGTGTGGGA
>CAZQDO010000633.1:0-2627 GCA_964592085.1 uncultured Anaerolineae bacterium
TCCACCAGGCGCGAGGCCAGGGTACGTGGGTCAACCTCTTGCGTGTCCACCCCGCCAGCGGTGATGATGGCCTCGGTGAAAGGACGGTGTCCCGTCACCTCCAGGCGAAAGTCTTTCAGCCACGTCCGCAGCCGTTGGCGCTCTTCGGACGTGATCTGGTGTGCCGCCTTGTGCGGGGGGATGCCCGTCAGGTCTATGCAGACCGGGATCAGCTTGCTGGGAAGCAGCCCCTTGAGCAGGGTGCGAAAATGCTGCTTGCCGTGGGCGTCCAGGTCGCGGAGCAGCCGGGCGTCCAGCTTGCCCTCGTCGAGGGCGGGCTTGAGATCAATGGAAAGGATCACCTTCTGGCCTAGGCGCAGCGCGTCCACCACCTGCCGGCTCAGGGAGAGGATGATGGGCCCGGAGACGCCGAAGTGGGTGAAGAGCATCTCGCCAAAGGCCTCGGTCCGCTTTTCCCCATTGACCCACACCCGCACGGTCACGTTGCGCAGGCTCAGGCCTTGCAGCCTGGGGGCCACGTCGCCCGCTGTCTCCAGGGGAACCAGCGCGGGTCGAGTGGGCACGATGGTGTGTCCCACCGATGCGGCCAGCCGATAGCCATCCCCCGTTGAGCCGGTGGCGGGGTAGGACGCCCCACCCGTGGCGATGATCACCGCATCGGCGGAATAGAAACCAGGTTTCTCCCCAGAAACCTGGTTTCTGGTCACTTGCACCCCGGCCACCTGTCCCCCCTCGACCAGTAGCCGCTCCACCGGCGAGCGGGTGCGCAGGGTCACGCCACACTTGCCAACCCAGCGCACCAGCGCGTCCACCACGTCCTGGGCCTGACTGCTGGCCGGGAAGACCCGCCCCCCTCGCTCGGTCACAGTGCGCACTCCCAGTTCCTCGAAGAAAGCTACCAGATCAGCGTTGAAGAATTGGTGAAAGGCCTGGCGAAGGAAACGCCCGTTGGGTCCGAAATGGGCGATGAACTCCGATACCGGGGCGACGTTGGTCAGGTTGCAGCGTCCCTTGCCGGCGATGCGCAGCTTGCGCCCGGGGCGGTCCATCTTTTCCAGAAGCAGCGTTTCGGCGCCCATTTGGGCGGCCTGGCCCGCGGCCATCAAGCCGGCTGCCCCCGCTCCAAGCACGATCACGCGACGCTCTGTCATACGCTCCTCAATCCACTCGAAACAGTAGTGAGCCGACCAGGACCATGGCCCCCATGAAGGCGAAGGCGTAGGTCAGCGAAAAATCCCCGATGCGGCCAATCAGCAACCCCATCAGTGCCTCGTAGATTCCTGAGAACATGCTGATCAACGATAGCACCGTGGCCCGGTTCTTGCTCTCGATGTGCCGGTTCAAATGCCCGGAGAAGATGGGACCTTTCAGGCTCATCGAGCCATACAGGGCACAGAAGGCCAAAACCGAAAGCGCTGGATGCAGAGCTGCTGCCATCACCAGATAAAGGATGCTCGGCAAGCCAGTGGACAGCAGCAAGCTTGCTTTCGTGCCCAGGTGTGCTTCCAACCAGTAGGCGTAGCGCGCGACGACGATGCTGATGCCAGAGGCCAGCGCCAGCCCCAGGCCAAGCCAGATCGGTGGCACGCCAACATTGACAAAGCGGGGTTGATACAAGTTTAGCAGATAGCTGCTGAAGGGGATAGTCGCCAGCGCCAGCAGCACCAGGCGGCGAAATTGCCTGTTGCTTTGCAGGGTTCTCACGCCATCCACCAGCAGCTTGAGCGAGCTATCACCACTGCCTTGCTCGGCTCCGGTTGGTGGTTCCCGCAGGGTCAAGCTGATCAGCCAGCCGACAGCAACCATACAGGCCGTGATGGCGATGGCCAGGACAAAGCGCTCCTGCGTGAGGTTGACGACCAGCAAACCGCCCAGCGCAAAGGCGATCAGATTTGCTAACCGTTGGGCCGAGCTGATGAAGCCCATGGCTTTGCTCATCTCGCCTTCGCGCCCCCTCATTTTCAGCGAGTCGTAGACCAGGGCTTCGAGACTGCCCGAGCCGAAGGCGAAACCCAGTCCCCCTATCATCGCCGCCAGTGCAAAGGGCCAATAGCCGTCGGCAAAGATGTAGACCACCTCCCCCAGCACCTGGAGCGCCAGAGCCACGTTGATGGAGCGTTTACGGCCCAGGCGGTCGGCGATGACGCCGGTCGGCACCTCGGTTAGAAACATCGTGCCGACGATGATGCCCCACAGCGAGTTGATTTGAACGTAGTTCAGATTCTTGCTTTGCAGGTAGAGGGTGCCGACGGGAATGTAAAAGTACAGGGTGGCGAAGAAGTAGGCCATCGCCAGCTTGGTTACGTTGCCTCGGCCAAAGGGGAGCAGTTTGCTACGCAAGGATGTCCTCTTCAAGAACTGGAGAAACTGGCTCGACACGGTGCTCGGTTGCAGTGGTCATCATCCCGAAATGCCTCAAACATGCCGGAGTCTTTGGTGACATAAATGGCGCCATGCAAAGCCAGTTCTTGTTCCACAAACTCGGTAAACTCCAGCTCCCTGCCGGTAAGAACGGACTCAGCGGCCCCGGACAGGACATAAGCGACGAGGGGCCTGGCCTCTGTAATGACCAAATCGTCTTCGTACCGATGCAGTGTGACGCTGGAGAACCATTCTGATAGCTGATC
>CAZQDO010000634.1:0-2627 GCA_964592085.1 uncultured Anaerolineae bacterium
GTGTGACTTCATTGGCGTTCGCTCCACAAGACGGGGGCAGCTAAGCTCGCAGAACTTTTCGCAGACCTCACAAGACCGTAGCTTGAGACGCGAAAGACCCAGCGCCTTTTCGCGCTCCTGCAGCACAGGGTGCTGCTCCCCGTCCCAGTAGAGCATGTTCTTGGAACAGACCGCCACACATGCCCCACAGCCGGAGCAGCGATCCAGCGCCCATACTTCTCGTTGCAATCTTATTGACATACGTTGTCCTCCTCAATCGATTCAATCGCTGCAGGCAGGGCTTGGCCCCAGGGCTCGTACTAGATTCGTGAAATCCGTGATCTTGCCTACGAAATCGTGTGGATCGTCGGGGGTGATCCATTCCAGGCTCACACGGCGTGGGTCAAAGCCGCTCTGTGCCAACATCTCCTTCAATGCGCCAATACGCTGCTGTGCGTAACCGTTGCCATTGACATAGTGGCAATCGCCAGGCGGGCAGGCCCCCAGAAAGATCCCATCGGCACCGTTGAAAAAGGCCCATAGGATGTGCGTTGGGTCGAAGCGGGCCGAGCATCCCACCCGGATGAGACGCACCTCAACCGGATAGCTCAGCCTGTTGCCTCCAGCCAACTCGGCAGCAGCGTGGCAGCTCCACTCACACCCTAAGGCGAGGATGCGTAGGCGGTCGCGCTGCGAGGCGACCGTCAGTGCCACCTCGATCTGAGCCAAAACTTGCCTGTCGCTGTTAAGCGGCAGGCTAATAGCCTTAACCGGGCAGGCGACGATGCAGTTGCCACACCCTGTGCACAATAGGGGATCAATCTGAGAGGAGTGCAGCAGCCCCTTCTGCCTGTGCATAGAGATCGCTCCAAAGGTACACATCTCCACGCAGTTACCACAACCGGTACAAAGGTTTTCATCCACGCCAGCAACGGGGGCCTGGCTGGTGAGTCGGCCTGCTGACAGGTGATGCAGAGCTCTAAAGGCAGCACTGATAGCCTGAAATTCGGTCTCGATCCAGCCGGTTGGGTGGTGAGCTGCACCGCAGACATAGATACCTCGATCGGCACAATCCTGCGGGCGCAGGCGATAGCGTACCTCGGGGAAGAAGCCGTTATCATCCTGGCGGATTCTCAGCATATGGGCCACCACGCTGGCGTCAGGCTGTGGAACCAACGGAGACGCCAGGACGATGCGGTCATAAGGCAGCCGACGGTCCATTCCGGTCAACTCGTCGTGAACCTCAACTGCATCCTCGGTCACCTCTGGAAGCGCTTCGGGCGCATAACGAATGAACGTTACGCCAGCTTGCCGAGCCCGCCGCACTTGCTCCTCGTAGATGTCCTCGCCCAACAAATACAGGTCGCGGAAGAGTATGGTGACGGTGGCCTGCGGGTTGATGGTCTTAACCTCGATGGCTTGCTTAAGCGCCCCCATGCAGCATACGCCCGAGCAATAGGAGACGGCCTGGTTACGCTGCCCGGCGCAGAGGATCATAATGATGTTGGGTGAGACATTAATGGCTTGGGCTTCGTTACTTGTTTCGCGTAATTCTCGTTCGAACTCGAGTTGTGTGACCACCCGCTGCCCATCATAGCGGAAGAGGCCTCGCGGTTGCAGGGCATGCGCCCCTGTCGCAACAATGATTGCTCCCACGTTAAATTTTGACGATCTCTTCTGGTGTCCCGCTGCTCCATTTCCATTTGTGGTCACCGCGTAATGTCCCACCGTCCCCAAAATACCTGTCACGCGGCTCTCACACAGAACCTCAATACGCGGATGATGCGTAATCGCTTCAACCATTTC
The DNA here is from genome assembly GCA_964592085.1 of uncultured Anaerolineae bacterium. Lineage (GTDB taxonomy): Bacteria > Chloroflexota > Anaerolineae > VGOG01 > VGOG01 > CAZQDO01. Next base: position 1,786 of record CAZQDO010000634.1, read on the forward strand.
GGCCACAAGCTCGGCCGCACTACGCTGATCGGGATAGAGAGTGTTCACATCACGCAGCATCCCACCCAATGCCAATTCCCGCTCGACCAGCTTGACCGGCACACCAGCGTCGGCCAGCGTCAAGGCAGAAGTCATGCCGGCCAGCCCCCCGCCGATGACCAATGCGGCAGGCACAGCCTCGGCATTGACCGGCCGGTATGCTTGGCGCAGCGCGCCCCTGGCAACCCCCATCCGGATCAAATCCACGGCCTTGGCGGTGGCCGCCTCGGCGTCATCCTGATGGACCCAGGCACAGCCTTCCCGGATATCCACCATTTCAAATAGGTTGCCGTCCAGCCCAGCTTCTTCGCAGGCGGCCCGGAAGCGAGGTCCCATCGTGCGCGGCGTACAGCCGGCCACAAGTAAGCGGTTGAGTCTTGTTGCAGCAATGGCTGACTGGATGGCCGAAAGCCCGTCAGGTGAGCAGCAGCGACAAAGTCGCCGAGTGGTAGCTACCCCTTCCAGATCACGAACCTCTCTTTCCAGAGTATCCATGTCCAGAATGGATGAAATCTGATCCCCACAGTCACAGATGAAAACACCCAGCTTGACATCGGTCATGGCGCGACTTCCTCAGCCAGTAATGCAGTATGATCAGCGAACTTGGGGGCCGGTGCAAGATGGTCCCAGACCCGACAGCAAACTGTCTCGAACTCTGATTTCCAAGGATGAACCATTTGCGTCCTGCTGCTGATGTCGGCCAGGGTGATGGCCCCCGTTGGACAGACCAGGACGCAGGTGCCACACCCGATACAGTCGGCGGAAGAGATATGGAAGGGAGAAGTTACCTCTCTGGCTGTCCC
>CAZQDO010000635.1:0-2621 GCA_964592085.1 uncultured Anaerolineae bacterium
TACCTGTGTTTTCAAACGAGACAATAGTACTGAAGCGTCTCGATTTAGGCAAGTCCACAGTGACGAGTTGCGATCCAAATTGAACTGTAGTACAGTTACGTTGTTCTTCTGACAGGAGGAATGCTGCCTGTCTTGTGCCAGGCGGCGTGGCAATCACCAATGGACGGCTTCGGAGTGAAACGGTCTGTTCTTAGACTGCTGGGAATTGCACTCGTAGGGTTGGCTGCTACTGGCGGCCTGCTTTTTCTTATGTCGCGCCGTCCTACCCCGGCCAGTGCCCCAGCGTCGGCGACTGATTCCACCCGGACGGCGTCCGATGTGGTCTCTGATGGTCCTACTCCCACCCCATTGCTAGAGGCCGCTGCTGACCAGCCGCCCACCGCAAATGAGACTCCAGAGCCGATTGTGGCTATGGTGGGGGATGTGCCGGTCACGTACGCTGCCTGGCAAACTGCCACCCGTCTCGACCAGGTGATGAGCCACCTGACCGGCCAGCCGATTCCCAGCGCCGAAGATACCCTCGACCGTTTGATCGACGAGATTCTCCTGCTGCAGGAGGCGGGCCTGGGAAAGGCAACCATCGCTTTACCCGAGGTGGAGACCCGCATCGCTGGCCTGGAGGCTGGCTGGGATCTGAGCGACGATGAAGTGGTGGCGGCCCTGATGGAGGCTGGCTTGGACCGCCACCACTTGGTAGAGCGGGTAGCACGGCTGATCCTGGTTGAGCAAGCCATCGGGGATGTATCCCAACGCCATCCTGACTTTGACACGTGGCTGGCTCAGGTTCGTGAGACAACGGAGGTTGGCCTGTATCAGCCGCTTGAAGCTGCCCGTGATACGTCTGGCGTAGAGTCCCCACCAGCCGAAACAGCCGTCCCGACCGAATCCGCCACTCCTGTTGCCGTGGCCTTGGAGGATCTTCCCACAGCGCCTCAGCCCGGAGCCTTCGCTCCCGATTTTTCTCTGACCACCCTCGATGCCCAAACAACCAGCTTGGGCGACCTGCGCGGGCAAGCGGTATTGATTAACTTCTGGGCCACCTGGTGTTCTCCCTGTCGTGCTGAGCTACCGGCCCTCCAAGCTGCTTACGAACGCTATGGGGACCGGGTGGCTTTTTTGGGTGTGGATGTCAAAGAGTCGGGCGACAGCGTGGCCAACTATGTCTCTCAATTCGGGCTAACTTTCCCTATCTTGTTGGACAGCGATGGAACTGTCAGTGACAGGCTCTACCAAGTGCGAGGCATCCCCACCACGTTCTTCCTCTCACCGGATGGGGTAGTCAGTGCCCGTCACGTGGGGCCATTGACCGAGGCTGATATCGACCGTTACCTGGCTCCCCTGCTGGAAGCGACAGACTCCCAGCCCGAAGTCTCGGAGGGAGAAGCCGCGGTGGCCTCTGACTTCACTTTAGACAGCGCCCAAGGGATATCGGTCACCCTGAGCCATTACCGAAACGAGTCGGATGTGGTGCTCGTCTTTTACCGGGGACAGACCTGAGGCCCTTGCCGTGCGCAGATCGTGGATCTGCAAAGTCGCTACCAGAGCTTTCAGGAACGTGATGCCGAGGTCATCGCACTGGCCGTGCACGACTTGGCCGATGCACAACACATAGCCCAGGTGACTGGCGCTGTCTTCCCCATCCTGGCCGACCCCGATCACGCCGTAGCCGACGCATATGGAGTATATGATCTACTCGGCGATGGCGTTGCCACCCCAGCCGTCTTCATCATTGACACGTCGGGTCGAGTTGTCTGGTCGTATATAGGCCAGAACGCCAGCGATCGGCCCAGCGCTCAGACGATTCTGGAGAACCTGCCCCCCAGTGATGGGTGAAACTGTGTCACTTGCCACGACACCACCCTTCCTTGCCCCTTCCAAGTGAGAAGCCCTTTCCATTCAATGCCCCGCCTCTCCTGAAAAGGAACCCTCTACACGAGACCCTTCGGGTCTGACAAAAATCCAGAACACTTCCGCAAGCACAGCTCCTACGAGGACGGCTACAGCAAGAGGCTTAACTCTACCCCCAATCACCAATACCCAATACCCAATACCCAATATCTTGCTGATACCTTTTGCGGCCGTCTTTGGACTTATAATTGTTATGAGATTGCTCAATTCTAGCTATAGGTTCCAGGCCGATTCCGTGTCGATCCGAAAATGGTGTGCACTCCGGTGGTGCCGAACAGGCAGTTGACTTGCAGCCACACAAACAAGGGGGAAAAGACAATGGCAACCTTTGCGCTATATTTACGCAGAATTTACGCTTCTCTTACAGCATTTCAATCCTGGCTGTGTTAGAATTCACTATCGGACACTTTTTCACCTAAGCGAGCGGAGGCATCCTGAGCGTGTCGAAGGAGCCTCCGCGAGTGCCCTTCGACATGCTCAGAATGCTCGCTTCGGCTCAACTGGGTCTGACATGTTGCCTAATTTTGGGTAGTGTCCGGTAGTGAATGTTAGAATTGGTTGGAGAATGCTCAGCAATCCGACGGTAGTCACGTTTCGCTTTTCGATTGGGCGATCCACAGGGCTCCGTAAGCGCGCGATCTCCGCGATCAGATTCGGCGTATCTTCTCAAAAAGTAGGGGCAAACCCTTGCGGTTGCCCGCTTAGGCAGGCGC
>CAZQDO010000636.1:0-2614 GCA_964592085.1 uncultured Anaerolineae bacterium
GGTCGCTCCCCACCCCGGAGCCGGGCACCTGCATCCTCTTTAGTGACGCTCTGCGTATGGACGCCGGTCAACGCCTGACTGCAGACTTGAACACGCGCGGCTACTCCTGCCAGCTAAGCCACCATCTGGCTGCCCTCCCCACCATCACCCCAACCGCCAAGCCGGCACTTTTGGCCACTTTGCAGTCCGTGACGGGCGAAGGTTCGTCTGATATGGTGCCGCTTAGCGTCAAATCCAAAACTACTTTGACGGCAGACGCTTTCCGCAAGCTGCTGGCTGAAAGCGGATATCAGGTACTTAAAGAAGATGAATACGGGGATCCCACGGGTATCGCCTGGACAGAGATCGGCGCATTGGATGCGTATGGACACCAACATCAATGGAAACTTGCCCATCACCTGCAGGGCGAATTAGATGTCATCAAGAGTCGGCTGATGGCCCTGCTGGAGCGTGGCTGGAAGCAGGTCGTGATGGTCACCGATCACGGCTGGTTGCTCCTGCCGGGAGGGCTGCCCAAGGCCGAGCTCCCAGAGCATCTGACATCTGTCCGCAAAGGGCGCTGTGCGCGTTTGAAGGACCTCTCACAGGCAGATTATCCAACCGTCCCCTGGCATTGGGATGACCAGGCGCGTTTTGCCGTTGCACCTGGCATCCGCTGCTTTGAAGCGGGCAAGGAATTCGAGCACGGCGGCCTCAGCCCGCAGGAATGTGTGGTGCCCGTCATAAGTATTTCTCCGCTGGCCGATCGTCTCGCGCCACCGGTCACCATTCAGGACGTGAGCTGGAAGGGTCTACGCTGCAGCGCCTGGGTGCTGGGTAGCGCCCCAGATCTTGAGGTCGATATTCGGGCCAAGGCCGGCGACCCGGCCACTTCGCTGGTTACCTCGCCCAAGAATCCTTCCGAAGATGGCTATGTGTCGCTTCTGGTGGTAAATGAAGACCAGATAGGAGAATCGGTCTATCTGGTGGTGTCAACCCCGGATGGCCAGCTCAGAGCCCAGGTGCGGGTCACCGTAGGTGGATGATCGATGGAATTGGATCGACTGGATCAATTAGCAGCCGGCGCTTTTGAAGGTTACATTGTACGCAAGGACCTGGCCCTGCGCTTTCGCGGCCAGTATCCTGTTCCCACCTATGTGGGCGAGTTTTTGCTGGGCCGCTACTGCGCCAGCACCGACCCGGCTGAAATTGCTGAGGGGTTGGAGATTGTCGAACGCCAGATGCGCGAGCGCACCGTTCGGCCTGGCGAGGAGGAACTCTTCAAGTCCCGCGCCCGGGAACGCGGCACGGTGAAGCTGATCGATCTGGTCACCGCTCGTCTTGATTCATATTCAGACTCTTACCTGGCAACACTGCCCAGTTTGCGTCTCAACGACGTCCGCATCGAGGATGAGAACGTAGCTGCTAATGAGCGTATGCTTACCGGCGGCTTCTACGCGGAGATCACCCTGGAATATGACGCCTCCATCGCTCAAGAGAAGAGCGGTCGTCCATTTGGGATCGTAAACCTGCGTCCCATCCAGCTCTCCAAGCGCGGTGCCCTGGAGGATATGGCAAGTGGGCGCCTTGAGTTCACGGTGGAGGAATGGAAGCAATTCCTGCTGCGCAGCATTGGGTTTGAGCCTGCCAGGCTGTCCAAGCGTGCCCAGGATATTACGCTGCTGCGCTTGGTGCCCTTCGTGGAGCGCAACTATAACATGGTAGAACTTGGGCCTCGCGGCACCGGCAAATCCCATCTCTATCAACAGATTTCGCCATACTCCCATTTGGTCTCGGGTGGCAAGGCAACGGTGGCCCGCATGTTCGTCAACAACGCTACTGGTCAACGTGGGTTGGTCTGCCAATACGACATCGTTTGCTTCGACGAAATCTCCGGCGTGTCTTTCGACAAGAAGGACGGCGTGAACATCATGAAAGGCTACATGGAATCGGGGGAGTTCAGCCGGGGCCGGGAGAGTATCCGTGCTTTTGGCAGTTTGGCATTTCTGGGCAACTTTGAAGTGGACGTTGAACATCAGCAGCGCATCGGCCATCTCTTTGGCCCATTGCCCCCCGAAATGCGCCATGACACGGCCTTTATGGACCGTATTCACGCCTATCTGCCTGGCTGGGATGTCCCTAAAATGGAGAAATCGCTCTTCACTGAACATGTTGGCTTGGTGAGCGATTTCCTGTCCGAGTGCTGGGCCCAGCTTCGCATACAGAACCGCCTCAACGCCTTGCAGGGTCGGGTCAGCTACGGAAGCGCGCTGAGTGGCCGGGATACCAACGCGGTTAACAAGACAGTCAACGGCCTGCTCAAGCTGCTCTATCCCAACCACGATATGCCCATCCAAGATGAGGATATAGAATGGGCAGTGCGCCTGGCGATGGAGGCTCGACGTCGGGTCAAAGAACAGCAAAAACGTATTGGCAGCGCCGAATTTCGTAACACCCATTTCAGCTATACGCTGGGCTTGGATGGGGTTGAGCAGTATGTGGTCACCCCCGAGCTTCAGAGTGAAAGTGAAATCGGCACCGACCCTCTGGAACCGGGTCAGGTCTGGACCGTCGGCTATGGCGGGCAGGATGAATATCCCGGGCTATACCGAATTGAGGTAAACGAGGGGCCTGG
>CAZQDO010000637.1:0-2580 GCA_964592085.1 uncultured Anaerolineae bacterium
GTGCGGTACTACAATACCAATGGCATTCAGGTTGGAGACACCAAGGTGGACTGGATCCCGCCCTACGCCAGTCGCTCTCGCTATTCCCTCCTCGAAGACCTGCCTGACAACTTCATCGGAACGACGCGCATTACCTCGATCCAGCCGGTGGCCGTGGTCGTCAACCAGAGTTCTCCCCGTGGCGGCAGCACGACGCGGGGGCAGAGTTATAGTGGGACATCGAGTGGAAGCACCTACGTCGTGCTACCAGACGTGCTCAACTACTACGGCAGCGAGCATTGGGTCAGTAGCGTCAACGTGCAGAACCTGGGCACTTCTGACACCGTGGCGACTCTTACCTATCAAGGTCAGTCTGTGAACAGCCCCACCATCGCCCCAAACGGCTTCTTTTCTTTTTACGTGCCAAGTGACTGGGGGACGACCCCTAGCCGTGGGCCAGCCACCGTGTCGGCGTCGGATAACCAGCCGGTAGCGGTGGTCGTCAATCACGCCAGTGTCGACCAGACTGGAGTGGATTTAGCCCACTCTTACAATGGCTACAACCGATAGCCTGCCACCGTGTAGTTGAACAGCCCAAGAGGCCGGCGGATCATCCGCCGGCCTTCTTCCTTGTAGCAACTACGGCCAATGCGATTGGCTTCGGCCTGGGCTCTGCCGAACGGCCTGTTGCCCCACGATGATGAACCGCTACGCAAACCTGGCTGGTTACTATTTGCCAAAAGGCCCCTCTTGTGATAAAATAGCCGTCGTGCTGGGAAACCCCGGTCTTACCCTATTTATGGAGGAAAGAGAATCTCAATGGAAGATACCCCCAACTCCTCGACAGATAGCATCTCAACAGTGACAAAAGCAAAGTGGGTCAGTCGAGTCATCAACTTCGTGCTGATCCCTTTGTTAATTCTGGCGGCCTTGCTTCTCCCGCCCATCTCGCTCAAAGATCGTTTCTTTGAGGCCGGCTATACCACCATCAATCAAGACACCTGGTGGGTCGAAGACCCCGACGGCACCCGGCTGGAGATCCCGCCCGCCGCGGTGTCGGGATCGGTCAAGGTCAAGCTCAACCTGGTGCCCCGCCTCGACTTCCTGGAGGGTTCCGCCGGGAAGGAACTGGTGGCAGCGGCCGAAGCCCTCCCCGACAACCTGGACGTGAAAAGCCCCCTCTACCAGATCACCCTGCGGGGGCAGATGCCCACGGAAGCGGTGCTCACCGTGCCCATCCCCAACGACGCCGAGCCACACCGCACCCTCGACCTTTACACCTGGACGGGCGAGGAGTGGCAGTGGCTTCCGGGCCACGTCATCGCCGCCGACGACGTGATTCTGGCTCGCTTGTCCTCTGTGCCCTCCTCGGTGGCAGTCATGCAGACCGAGTCCGCTTCCCCGGTGGTTTGCACCGGGCTGTCCAGTGGAGATGCCGTGCCACCTGAAGGGAGCGAAGTCCTGGCAGAGCTGAATCCCCAGGGTCTCTACCTTAGCGAAGCGGGCAGAATCAGTGGCGACCTCGAGTCCCTGTGCCAGGCCGATGAGATGGCCTCGTGTGACACCCTGCCCACCCTGCGCAATTGGAGCGAGGAAGGTGGCGTCAGGGACGATCTGGTTAACGCCATGCTTGGTGACGCCGAGCTGCGCTACAAACATCTGGTGACCATCGCCTGGCTGGCAACTGGTAGCGAGTGCGCGGGCATTGACGTAGACTACCGAGGAATCAACGTCGAGCTGAGGGATGCGTTCAGCCTGCTCGTCGCCGAGCTGGCCGAAAGGCTGCACGAGAACGGGCAATCGCTGACCTTGAGGGTTGCGTCTCCCACCCTGAAGGACGACGGCAGTTGGGATACGGGCGCTTACGACTGGCGTGCCCTGGGACAGGCTGTGGATGCCCTCAAGATCCCGGTTCCTGCTGACCCTGAGGCCTACGTTCCTGGGGGATGGATGGAGTCGCTCCTGGATTGGGCTGTGGGTGAGGTGAACCGTTACAAGCTCCAGCCGGTGATCTCCACCTGTAGCCTGGAGGAGGTTGGCGATACCGTCACCAGGGTGCCGTACATCGAAACCCTGGCTCCTCTGGTCCAGATCGCGGTCGAGGTCGAGGATCCCACCATTGATCCTGGCGAGCAGGTGACTCTGGCCCTGGATAATCTGGAGGAGTCGGGCGGCCTTAACTTCGATGAGGCCACCCAAACTTACTGGTTCAGCTATACCGACGAGCAGGACGCTCAACATACGGCTTGGCTGGGCAGTGCGGAGTGTATCGCCCACGAGCTGGAAACGATAGCTCAGTACAACTTGCAGGGCGTAACGGTGGACGATTTGCTTGATGAGGGTAACGACCAGAGAGTTTGGAGCGTCGTACGTAGCTTCCGGGAACTTACACCGCCTTCGTTGGTGGAAAGCACGTTCGCACTGATCTGGACGGTGCAAGACGCAGGGGGCCAGCTATCCCAGATCATGAAGCCGCTGAGCGATCCTCGCTACGTGTGGACAGCCGGAGAGCCAGGCGATTATACCTTCGCAGCGGCCATCTCTAGCGATGGAGGGCGGACCGTCAGCAGTCGCGGTGACGTTGGCCTTCAGGTGCTTGAA
>CAZQDO010000638.1:0-2575 GCA_964592085.1 uncultured Anaerolineae bacterium
TATTGATGCCAAACCGGTCGACGCGTCGACATCCGTCGACGGGGCCCTCACCTTTACCCTCGATCACCTGCCACCACATATGCACCTGGTCATCGCTACCCGTGATGACCCACACCTGCCACTGGCCCGTCCACGTGCCAGTGGCCAATTGACCGAGCTGCGCGCCGCCGACCTGCGCTTTACTCCCGACGAAGCGGCCACCTTCCTCAACGAGATGATGGGCCTGAGCCTCTCGGCCGAGGAAGTCACCGCGCTGGAGACCCGTACCGAAGGCTGGATTGCCGGCCTGCAAATGGCGGCCCTCTCCATGCAGGGGCGAGCAGACACCGCCAGTTTTATCCAGGCTTTCACCGGCAGCCACCGTTTCGTGATGGACTATCTGGCCGAAGAGGTTCTACAGCGCCAGCCCGAACATGTCCGCAGCTTCTTGCTGCAAACCTCAATTCTCGACCGGTTAAGTGGGTCTCTGTGCGATGCCGTCACCGGCCAGGAAGATGGCAAAGGGATGTTGGAAGCCCTGGAGCGTGGCAATCTGTTTGTCGTCCCGCTAGATGACAGGCGCCAGTGGTATCGCTATCACCACCTCTTCGCAGATGTTCTGAAAGCCCACTTGATGGAGGAGCAGCCTAATCAGGTACCTACCCTGCATCGGCGGGCGAGCGAGTGGTACGAGCACGATGGTTCGTCGGCCGATGCGATCCGCCACGCGATTGCCGCCGAGGACTACGAGCGAGCGGCGGGCCTGGTCGAGCTGGCATGGCCGGCAATGTCTGGGAGCTTTCAGTCCACCGCGTGGCTTGGCTGGGTGAAGGCGCTACCAGACGAACTGGTCCGCGCCAGGCCTGTGCTCAGCGCTGCGTATGCCTGGGCATTTCTGAATGCTGGCAAGCTGGAGGCCGCCGAAGCCCGATTACTGGACGCCGAACGGTGGCTGGACACTGCGCCGGATATGAGTGAACGACCGGAAATCCCATCGGCTGAGACTTGTCCTGAGCGAAGTCGAAGGATGGTCGTCGTGGACGAAGATCAGTTTCGGTCGCTACCAGCATCGCTAGCCGCCGCCCGTGCCTATCATGCCCAGGCTCTCGGCGATGCGCCCGGCACCGTGAAGTACGCTCGGCGGGCACTCGACCTTTCATCTGAGGGAGACCACCTCCAGCGCAGACAGGCAGCTGCGCTCCTGGGGATCGCATACTGGGTGAGCGGGGATCTGGAGTCAGCCCACAAGGCTATAGCCGACTGGATGAATAGTATGCAGAAGGCGGGCAATATCGTTTTTGCCATTGCCAGTGCCTTTGCCCTGGCTGACATAATGGTAGCGCAGGGTCGTCTCCACGAAGCAGTAAGAACATACAAGCAGTCATTGCAGCTTGCATCAGAGCATGACAAGCACGTACAACAGGTAACAGCGCATCATCATTTAGGATTGGCTATGCTGTATCATGAGATGGGTGATCAGGAAGCCGCCGCCCAGCACCTGCTAAAAAGCAGGGAGCTGGGCGAACAGACTGCGTTAGTTGATTGGCCCAACCGGTGGTGTCTTGCCCAGGCCAGACTCAAGGAGACCCAGGGAGACCTGGAGGCTAGTCTTGACCTGTTGGATGAGGCAAAACGCCTGTATGTCAGGACTCTCGTACCAGACATACGTCCCATAGAGGCATTGAAGGCGAGGGTGTATGTCAGGCAGGGCAGGTTGACCGAAGCCCTGGGTTGGGCACGTGAGGGGGGGCTGTCCGCTGACGACGACCTCAGCTACCTGCGCGAGTTCGAGCACATTACTCTCGCGAGAGTCCTCATCGCCCAGTATAGGAGCGACGGGGTAGATGGCTCCATTCACGGGGCAGTGAGATTACTGGAGCGCCTCCTGAGAGCGGCGGAAGAAGGTGGGAGGACGGGAAGTGTTATCGAGATCCTGGCGCTGCAGGCGCTCGCTCACGAGGCGCAGGGTGACATCCCTGCTGCTCTCGCGCCGCTGGAGCGTGCCCTGGTCCTGGGCGAGCCGGAGGGCTACGTCCGGATTTTTGTAGATGAAGGTCAGCCGATGGCTCGTCTACTCTACGAAGCTCTCTCTCTTGGGATCGCACCGGATTACGCCCGGCGGTTGTTGGCAGCGTTCCCTGTTGCCGAACCGGAGCAAGCTGCCCCTTTGGGAACTCAAGCTCTCAAATCTGACTTGATTGAGCCGTTGAGCGAACGCGAACTTGAAGTACTGCAACTCATCGCGGAAGGACTGACCAATCCCGAGATCGCTTCCAGGCTTTTCCTCGCGTTGAACACCGTCAAGGGCCACACCCACAACATCCATGGCAAACTCAACGTACATAGCCGCACACAGGCAATCGCACGCGCTCAAGCGTTAGGGCTCTTGCCACGCAGGTAGGGATCCGCAGCCAGATGCAGGCGGTTGCCAGGACAAGAGCTTGGGTCTTTTGTCCTCTCGCTGATCTCTCTGATGCCATCCGACGCAACGCATCGGCGACATCGACAGCACACCAAGACAACATCTCCTGGCGGGCCGGCCCATAGGGTAGCGGCCTGCTTCTTCTGCTTCCCCCTGACACATTCCACCATCCTT
>CAZQDO010000639.1:0-2575 GCA_964592085.1 uncultured Anaerolineae bacterium
TCCACGTGGGTGACGATGATGCCGATCTCGTCCATGTGGGCGGCCAGCATCACTTTCAGTCCGTCGCCACTGCCGCGCCTGAGGGCGATCAGGTTGCCCAGGGCATCAACCCGCACCTCATCGGCCAACTCCTCGATTTCCTGTTTGATTACCTCCCTGATCTGCTCCTCGCGCCCCGAAGGGCCGTAGGTCTCAACCAGCTTCTTGATCAATTCCTTCATGCGACCTCCTACGAATTTACGAATCTACGAGTTTACGAGCCACCAACTTACCCAACGCCGCCCTCATCAGCCGCACCGTGTTCTCAAAATCCTCCAGGCTCAGCAGGCAAGCCGGCGAGTGAATGTAGCGGCAGGGCACGGACACGGTGGCCGAGGGCACGCCCTCTTTCGCCAGGTGGATGGCGCCGGCATCGGTTCCGCCCACGCCAGGCTGTTTGAACTGATAGGGGATGCCTAGCTCCTCGGCGGTCTCGACCAGGAGCTTGAACAAACCCCTATCGGCGATGAAGGAGCGGTCCATGATGCTGATGGCTGGGCCGGCCCCTATCTCGGTGGTGGGACTCACGTCCTTCTTCTTGGGCATGTCGTCACAGATGGTGCCCTCCAGGGCGAAGGCCACGTCAGGCTCAATGGCGTAAGCCGCCACCCGTGCCCCTCTCAGGCCGACCTCTTCCTGGACAGTGAAGACGGCATACAAGTCGAAAGGATAGCGCTCCTTCAACACCTCAATCAGCACCGCGCAACCGGCCCGATCATCGAAAGCCTTTCCTTTGACCGTTCGCAGGCCGTCCTCTATCAATTGGCAAAATTCGGTGGCGAACACAGCGTAGTCGCCTATCTTGACCGCTTTCTCTGTTTCCCCCTGGTCCTTGGCGCCGATGTCTATGGTCATCTGGTCTACCCTGACGACCTGGCTGCGCTCCTCCTCTCTCAGCAGGTGTACAGGTTTGACGCCGATGATGCCGGGCAGCCGGTTTTTGCCGATGAGCACGACCTTGGACAGCAGGATGCGATCATCAATGCCGCCCACTGGCTGGAAGCGAATGGCGCCGGTCTCCGCATCAATGTGCGTGATCATCAGCCCCACTTCGTCCATGTGAGCTGCCACCATTACCTTGAGCCCAGCCTCACCTGGCCCCCGCTTCAGGGCAATGAGGTTGCCTATGCTGTCCACGCGAACCTCGTCCACGTGATCCTTGATGGCCTCAATGATGATCTGGCGGACCTCGTCCTCGCAGCCCGATACTCCAAAGGCCTCGGATAATTCTTGTAAGAGCAATTTTCCTCCTCCAAATTCGTAACCCGTAGATTCGTAAACTCGTAGATTCGTGGATTCGTATTCTTGGCCTCCGAATTTACGAGTTTACGAACTACGAATCTACGATTCTACGATCCCATTCTCTCCATGAATCCCTCATCCAGCCCAGCGATGAACCCCGCTATCAGCCTCCCCGTCCGCTCCACATCCTTGAGGGAGACGGTTTCCACCGAAGTGTGCATGTGGCGCACGGGGATAGAGAGCAGGGCGGTGGGGATACCCTCCCGTGTGACCTGGATGGCCCAGGCGTCGGTGCCGCTTCCGCCGGGGATGGACTCCACCTGGTAGGGGATCTCCAACTCCTTGGCTACCTCCACCAGGGTCTCATAAAGCCTGGGGTGGACGTTGGGGCCGAAGGCGATGGCTGGCCCCTTGCCCATCTTGATGGTTTCTGCTTCGGAGACGCCGGGCTGGTCGCCGAAGGTGGCGTCAATGGCGATGGCCGCGTCGGGAGCCAGGCCGTAGGCGCTGGTGATGGCACCGCGCAGCCCCACCTCCTCCTGCACTGTGGCCACGGCGTAGACATCCCAGGCGTGTCTAATGGAAGCGAGCCTCTCCAGGCAGACCAGGATGGCGGCCACCGCTGTCCGGTCGTCGAGGGCCTTTCCTGCCACCAGGTCCCCCTGAAGCTGCGTGAGTTCTCGTCTCAGGGTCACCAGGTCGCCCACGCGCACGAGGCGTTCAAGCTCCTCTTTCCCTACCCCTACGTCTATGAACAGCTTATCCATGGCGATAGTCTTCCTGCGCTCCTCCTGGGGAAGCACGTGGGGCGGGCGACTGCCAATGATGCCCGGCAAGTCCTTTTGGCCATGCACTGTCACCTCTTGCCCCAGGAGGGTCCGCTCGTCGAAGCCCCCCACTGAAGTGAACCGGAGGAACCCTTTCTCCAGCTTGGTCACCATCAGCCCGATCTCGTCCATGTGACCGGCCAGCATGATGCGGCGGCGGGGCTCCTCACCTTCTCCCCTCTTCAGGGCGACGACGTTGCCCAGCTTGTCGGTTTGCACTTCGTCGGCGTATCGCCCGAACTCCTCGGCTACGATCTCCCGCACCTCGGCTTCATAACCTGAGACCCCTCTGGCCTCGGAAAGCTTCTTTAGCAACGGCGCTATCTGCACTGTTTATGGCCTCCTCTCCCGTTTCACGTCTTCACGTTTCACGACCTGCGATATTATAGTCCGATCTCGCCTTCTGTCAAACTTTGGCTCATCCAATAAGTGTGGGTGTCTCTGTGGGTACTTCAGGGGTCTCCGAA
>CAZQDO010000640.1:0-2100 GCA_964592085.1 uncultured Anaerolineae bacterium
CTTCTGAGCATCGAAGGTCAGTACGACCGGCAAGGTCGCATGTCGTTTCCTGATCCGCCTCAACAGCTCCAGACCCGTATGGCCATTCAGCCGGGCACCCAGAAACAGAACCTGCCCAACTGGCTTGAGCGCCTGCATCAGACGGTGCGGATTGCGAAACCTCTGTACCACAAAACCGTGCTGTCCAAGGGTTTCTTGCGCAGTCCGCCAGCTCGGAGCATCGTCGTCCGCGATCACTATCGATCGCCCGCCGCCTAACTCTGAGAGAAACCATACCAAGAGATCGATGTCAAGGGGCTTCGCGAAGCTGGCGATGGCGCCTTCTCTCAACCCCTCACCGACCAAATCCCCGGCATCATGTGCGGTCATCATCACCACTGGCAGGTGAGGAGCCCCGGCCCTGATGGCCCTCAGCAGCTCAACCCCATTCACCACCGGCATCTTGACGGCGGTGAGCACGCAATCGAACTGGTCGCTCGCCACCATCTCCAGCGCACGGCGACCACAGCAAGCAGCCTCAGCCCTGAACCCCTTGAGCTTCAGGACGTCGACCAGCGTCCGGGCGAGTGGCTGGTCATCGTCCACGATGAGGAGTCGCAAGCCATCGTTCACGCTTGCACTCCCGCCCCGAGAGGAGAACTCAGCGGCGACGGCCCACCTCGCCGCGCCCCCCCAACTCGTGTCTCCAGTGCAGTCCGCACAGTAGCCAGTAGCTGCTCCAGGTCAAATGGCTTCTCCAGCAGGCCATGCTCGTACTCCCGGGCAAAGTGCACCACCCGATCCTCCGCATAGCCCGTCATGAGCACGACAGCGGTGCCAGGGCTCACCCGGCCTATCACTCGCATCAACTCGCGACCATCAGAGCAGTATAGGCCCACATCCGCGATTGCCAGGTCATAAGTCCCGTTGCGGACCTCGACTATGGCGTCGTCGGAGCACACCACAGTCGACACCTGATAACCCTCTCGAGTCAATACTCGTTTCAGGAGATCCAGGATGATCTGCTCGTCATCCACCACAAGTATCTTCCGGCCGCCTGCTCCTACAGCTCCCAACCCGTCATCCTTCATATGCTTCGCCTCATCAACAGCCTCGAACATCACCAAGCGCCGACACACTCCATAGCTGAGGTGGCTCAGCGCCTAGCGCCAGCACGGGGACCCAATAGCGATGCCTCACAGAGGACCGGAGCTTGCGAACCGGGATCAGGCCTGCCCGTGCGGCGACAACCCTAGTCAATAGGCTCCAGGAACAGTCTGTGTACAGCCTGTCTAGCTCGATAAGCTCCGCAGTGCCCATTGCCTCCAGCGGGCCGCTGCATCATCCATGCATGCAGCTTTCGAGCAAGGTCCGTGACGGAGTCTGCCCTGATGCTTTTCAGCGCCGTCTGCTCTTCGGCATCCAGATCGAAATCGCCCAGTACGTTCGCCGGATTCGCCAAGAGAGCATCTCGGAATTTGCCGTCTATCAGCGCTATACACATGATGTTGTTCAGTGTTTGGTCCGACATCGTTTTTCCTCCAGTCTATGCCAAGCTGACGCGAGCCTTGTGTAAGAACATGGCGTCCCGCAGGAAGAAGAACATCCCCGTCACAATTAGCAGATCGCCCACGCTCAGAACCGCGGGGATTGGGAATGGCCTGGGTATGACCAGGAGGTCAGAGAGAAACCACAAAGCGGCGTCACCAGGCTCCACAACCACGTTCTTGGTGCGACCCACGATGTATCCTGTTTCTAGCTGGGACGCGTTGCCGTCGTACCCGATTTGGACCAGCGCCTCCGGGGTGATGGGCATAAACCCTCCGTTTACGACCATCACCAGGAAATTCAGCAACAGACCCAGCCCGATGAGCTTGACCCCAGCCAGGCGCCGGTTCCTCCAGACTACTGCCAACAGCAGTATGTGCGACGCTGCAAGCAGCAACGATCTGGCGCTCAGCAGTCCGCCGGCTCTGTCCGCAGGGAAGAAGATGAGATAAGCCTGCATAAGAAAAGCGAGAGGGGCCAGCCATCCCCACTTGACGTCAACAGACGCGAGGTTGCTGCCCCTGCCTCCCACCACTGCTAGCCCCAGCAGCAGCGCCAAGCACAGGGCTATTA
>CAZQDO010000640.1:2110-2569 GCA_964592085.1 uncultured Anaerolineae bacterium
ATTAGAATCATGTTTCTAGCCTGAGTCTAGCCTCCTCCTCCCCCGCTATATCCCGGAGGTGCGCCCGCTGCCGCCGCAAGTGCGACCAGGGTGATGATGATCCACGCGATCCTCGCATTCCTCGCCGTCAAGTATGGTGCGATCCTCCTCATGACAAAAAACCTCCCCATGCGTAGTATTGCACATACTATACTGGAGAGGGTTTAGCTAATGTATAGCTTGAACGGCCAGATTCAGAGTTCAGTCGTCTGTCTGCAACCCCCTTAACAGGTTCATGGTCTCAGGGGATGGCACGGCCGCCAATTCCTCGTACAGAACCTGGCGCAACCTCTCCAGTTGCCTCACCGCGCCCGCTCGATCGCCCATGTCCAATAGCGTCCCGATCAGCTCGCGATGAATGTCCTCTCGAAGGTTGTCCTTGTCCAGCAGTTTGTGGCAGTACTCCACGGCATCATCCAG
>CAZQDO010000641.1:0-2558 GCA_964592085.1 uncultured Anaerolineae bacterium
AGCGTCGTCCTCGACGTGGCCACCGGTACGGCGTTCATTCCCTTGAATCTGGTGGGCGAAGTGGGAGACAGCGGCCGGATCGTAGGGTTGGACATCACGCCGGCCATGCTCAAGTATGGCCAGAAGAACGTTGAGGCCACGGGGGTATCCTCGCGCATCAACCTGGTTTGTGCCTCGGCCATGGCCATGCCTTTTGTCGAAGGCGCCTTCGACGTGGTCCTCTGCGGGCTTGGCACGCACCACATGGATGTGCCCCAAATGCTGTCTGAAATGAGACGAGTGCTGAAGACAGGGGGCAGTCTCATCATGGCCGATGTGGGCGCGTCTCCTTTCTGGAAGTTACCTGGGGTCAAAACCATCATCAGGTTAATCGTGCTGTTGTATTTTCTTTCGGGGCGCAACTTTGCCCGCGCTTGGGCAGAGGCGGTTGCCTTGTCGAACATCCGTACATCGGCTGAATGGCGCACAGTCCTCTCGAAGTTTGGGTTTGTAAACATCGAGATAACTGAATCTCCGGCACGCCAGCGTTGGTATCCCTGGGCTCTGATCATGAGAGCGGTGGCCGGGAAGACTAGTGGTTGATCGAAGCTCGTGGCAAAACTCAGCAATCAGTCTCGGATGGCTGAGATAACAAAATACCAAAAGCAAAGGAGTCAAAGAGAATGGCGACAACACGCGATCTGCTGAGGCAGGGGCGAACGGATGAAGTCTGGCAGAAGTACTGTGGGTTCCTGGATCTCAGCCTGAAGGAGTTTATGGAGGTCCAGCAGCGTTTGCTGATGGAACAGATTGACTTGCTCGCCCGGTGCGATCTGGGCCGGAAGATCATGCGTAACACGGCACCCAGCAGCGTAGATGAGTTCCGTGAGATGGTGCCGCTGACCACCTACAAAGACTACGCGTCCTATCTGCTGGATAGGAGAGAAGATGTATTGCCGGTCAAGCCTTTCATGTGGGCTCACACCGGTGGCACCACCGGTCGCTGGAAGTGGACACCCCTCCCTCAGAGGATATATGACCTGTACGCGGACTATTCTTTTGCCATGGTGCTGCTCGCTTCCTCACAGGGTCGCGGCCATTTCACGATTGCGAACAACGATGCCTTTCTCTATGTCGCTGCTCCGCCTCCCTATATCTCAGGCATCGGCATCGAGGCGGTTGGGCGAATTCTGAATTTTCGTTACATCCCTTCGTTCGATAAGGTTCGAGAGCTGGATTTCCGGGAGCGCACTAAACTTGGTTTCACCCTGGCCCTGCAGACGGGCATTGACATCACGGGGGGGTTGGCTGGCGTGATGGCCCGGATAGGGGAGAGTTTTAGTGAGAGAGAAAGATCCTTGAAGTCTCTCCTTCACCCATCGGCGGCTTTGCGGGTGCTCCGCGCTGTGACCAGAGCCAAGCGGGCGGGCCGGCCTATGATGCCCAGAGATATGTGGACCCTCAAGGCCCTTCTGTGCTCCGGGACGGACGTAGCCGCTTTTCGCGACCAGGTCAAGCACTACTGGAAAGTAGATCCGTTCGAGTTCTACAGCATCACAGAGTTTGGGGGTCTCCTGGCCATGCAAACCTGGAACCGTAAGGGCATGACCTTTACACCAGATGTAGGCTTTTTCGAGTTCATTTCCGAGCAAGATTCCCTCAGAAGCCGCGACGATCCTTCGTACGAACCGGCCACAGTCCTCATGGATGAACTGAAAGTAAGTGAGCGATATGAAGTTGTTTTTACTAACTTCCATGGGGGCATCTTTACTCGCTACAGACCGGGGGACCTGATCAAGATCATTGCCCTTGAGGACGGCGAGACAGGCGTGCGCCTGCCGCAGATGGTCTTTGAGACCAGGGCAGATCGCATCATTGACATCGGCGGCTTTAGCCGGCTGAACGAGCGAATTGTCTGGCAGGCCCTGGAGAGCCTCAATGTCCAGTACGAGGACTGGATGGCGCGGAAAGAGTTTGAGGACAGCCAACCGGTGGTCTGCATCTATCTGGCCACAGAGCATCCCCATCGGGAACAACTGGAGGTCAGGCTCCACGAGGCATTGAAGTTGTTGGATGAGGACTACGCCGATCTCGAATCTATGCTGGACATGAACCCCTTGCGCCTACGGTTCCTGCCTATAGGCACCTTCGCCCGCTATGCCCAACTGCGCGAGGCGGAGGGGGCAGACATGGCCCACATGAAGCCGTCACACATGCAACCTTCTGACGAGGTTGTGAAAACAGTGCTACGCCTGGCCCAAGACTGAGCTGTACTATGTGGAAGAAAGGTTTGACCGATGAATGTTGAAATCGTGGTGTGCCTGATTGCTTCTCTCCTCTACTCCCTATTGTTTGTCTTCTCCTTACGAGGGAAACGCAGGGTGAATCGCCTCTTTTCGGCCTATCTATTGGCCATGGGGCTGTGGACCTCTACCTCGGTCATGTGGTTTGCCGATTTTCCTGTGCTCGGTGACCTGCCCTGGCTTCAGATGGGGATGGTCTTTGTCGTCGTTGCCTGGATGCTCATGTGTCTGCTGTCCGTGGTCATTCTTGGTCTGGACTCTGTGCCGGCGGTCAGA
>CAZQDO010000642.1:0-2558 GCA_964592085.1 uncultured Anaerolineae bacterium
ACTCGGGGGAACTCTGGCAATCCTGTTCCAAACCAGGATGGGTAGGCAGTTACAGAGTTCAGCTTTTAGCCTGCGGATGGGGGTTCGCAGGCTTTTCTATCAGAGACCTGTGTCGCTGTCAAGTATGCGCCAGTGCCAGTAGGACCATGATTGTTTGTCTAATGTGACATTGTCAAGGTATGAAAGACAAACAATCAGTAAACAACATTCACTTGACTCCTAAAAACGTGCGCACGAAACGACGCACAGCCTTGGCAATCTCCACTGCCTCACGTGCTTCGTCAGGCGTCGGGTCATCGCCTGGGTAGCGGACGCGCACAGCGTAGTCAGAGAGCGTACTGAGTTGTTTGGCTTCGATTGTTACCAATGCGCCTGCCTTTTCGCACTGACCGCTCAACAAAAGCAAATCGTGCACCTTGGCAAATGCCACGCCTTTCGAAACGAGGATCGCCTTCAGATATTTCTCCGCGCATTGTTGTGCATGAAAACAAGCGCTGTACGTGAAGGGTTTTCTCCGGTGCAGGGCTGAGTGAGCCATCAGGTAATCTTCCTCGGCACGTTCGACCCAGGAGAGAGGGTCATTTACGTCGCTCATACAACACCCTACCTTGTGTAATAATCTCGCGAATGAAAAAGTCGCCCTTTGCCAGCGCACGCTGAATCTCTTGGGGGGTCCTGACTAAGATGTCTACCGGAAAGGGGCGCGGGATTAAAAGGCGGGAGACTGCCCAGGACCGTTCTTTGCTTGACGCCTCTGTCTCCATAATCACCAGCAAATCCACATCACTGCCGGGAGAGGGCGTACCATGGGCGTATGATCCGAAGAGAATAATCTTTTCGGGCTGGAGTTCCTGAACAATACGTTCGACCGCCGCTGGCAACGTTTCGGAGACTTGCCGCTCGCAGCCTATCGGGACAATCGGCGTAATAGGATGGGCGTCGCGTTGCTGTTGGACATGGGTCGGTTTGGGCATGGAGTACCTCCACTTCTTCACCTACCTCAAATGATACTATCGAGAACACAAAAAGTCAAGACCAAATTTTCTTCTCGATAAGCAGGCGATAGACTTCTGTCGGCTGGGCGCCGAAACGCAGCTTGTATTCTTCGTCGCCGCGCAGAAAGTCGAATTTCGCCCGGCCCAACTCGATGGCCCATTGGATGCAGTAGCTCAGGAGGACGATGCCTGGGCTGAGTCGGGCGTACTTCTGAGGATCGTACCCGGAGTTGTAGACGAGGATGGAGTCCCGATAGTCGAAGTTCAGCATGGTGGCTGCCTTCTCCCCATTGATTTCGATGAAAGCCAACTGCAGCCATCCATTCTCATGCAAGACCTGGGCGGCGGCGTGGAAGAAGCCCTTCATCTGGACGTCCATGAACTCGTCTTTTTCAACACTGCTTTTTTCGTGCAACTCAATGAAGGCTTCCATCTCTGCTGCCAGGTCGTGCTCCTCACTCACGATGTGCCAATTGACCTGGCCACTGCGCTCGGCCCGGCGGATCTTGCGGCGGATCTCGTGGCGCTGTTTCTTATCCAAAGAGCTCAAGTATTCATCCCAGGTGGGTGGCAGGGGGATGATGGGACAGATGTCCTCCACCTCGGTTTGCACCTGGTAGCCTCGGGCCACAGCCATCTCTGCCAGAAGCGAGTGGGTGGGGGAGGCGGCCGGGATGTTGCACAGGTCGGCCAGGTCCCAGGCAGGCGACTCATCGCTCCCCAGCCAGTCCAGCAGTGCACTGTAGACTTTCTCCTCCTGGCCGCTGGCGGCGATGAGGTCCAGGTAGTCGGACACGTCGCGGCAGCCCACGATGGACAGTTCATTGAGATCATCGTCCGACGCGGTCAGGTACAGGGGGGTGATGCCGATCAGTCGGCCCTCATCGGTTCGTGTAGCCAGGAGGTAAAGCTCGCCTTCACCAAGATGTTCCCACCAGGTGCTCTGCCACTCCCAGGTCAGGAAGATGGTGTTGGATACACTATCATGCAGGAGGAGGTTCCATTCCTCGCGTAGGGCCGCGAAGCCAGTGGCGTCGGTGTAGACCTGAGTTTTCATTTCAGCTCCAGGATCAACTGGCAGTACGGATCGCCTCGGGCAATGGAGCAGGGCAGCTTTAGCATCATGGGGGTGTGGCTGAGCATGCCGTGATCGCCTCGCATGGCGATGTCGCACAGGCGGGATAGTTCCTCAGACGTGACGCCCAGCCGCTTCCAGGCTGCCACCAGGGGACAGTAGTGGAAGCGGATCTCGCCTCGCGACTCTCCTGCCTCGATCTCTTCCTTGTCGAAGATCTCCTGTCGGCCGGGGCGCATCTGGTGGGCGATGAAGTCGGCGGGGGTGGTCAGCGGGCCCATTCGCTGGCCTTTGGTCTGGCCGTAGCGGTAGACGGCCTGGCTGGCCAGGCGTTCCGCCTCCTCCGGGCCGACGGCTGCCTCCATCTCCTTGAGCAGGAAAAAGAGGTACATCGCTCGATCCTCAACAGCGCTGCGCACGGCTTCTGTTGTTTTGTTTGACATGGGTTGTCTCCTTTTCAAAGGGTATTGTTCGGTCTGGCGGAAGAC
>CAZQDO010000643.1:0-2557 GCA_964592085.1 uncultured Anaerolineae bacterium
GGCCACCGCCACCTTCACCCCCACGGCGACGGCGACCATTACCCCAACGGCGACAGCCACCCTCACCCCGACGGCAACTCCCACAGCGACCCTTACCCCGACACTGACACCCACATCTACAGTCACCCCCACGGCGACGGCCACGCCCACAACTGTCCCCGTCAGCCCCGAGGTGGTCATCAACGAGGTGGAGTACGACTCTGTCGAGTCCGGCACGGATGCTGCCTACGAGTGGGTAGAGCTTTACAACAACGCCTCTGCGCCGCTTGAGCTGACCGGGTGGACGATAAGCGACAACATGGCCACCGATTCTATTCCCACCATGACCATCCCCGCCGACGGCTTCGTGGTCATCGCTACCTCTGAGGATTTCTACACCAACTACCCCGACTTCATGGGCACCATCGTCTTCGTCGCCGATGGCGCTATCGGCAATGGACTGAGCAACGAGGGCGACCATTTGATCCTCAGGGACAGCGTGGGGGCGGTCATTGATCAGATGTCCTACGGGACGGACGCCACTGTCTTCGATCCGCCCTGCCCCGATGTCGCCGCCGGCCACTCGCTGGAGCGCGAGCCGATGGGCTACGACACCGACCAGGCCAGCGATTTCGTGGAGCGAGCTTTCCCTTCGCCGGGGAGCGTCCCCATCCTACCCCCCACGCCTACACCGACGGCCACGCCCCCTCCCGCCGCTCCCCTGCTCATCAGCGAGGTTTGCTACGATGGCACAATTCCTAGCACCGAGGGCGACGAGTTCGTGGAGGTATTTAACCCCACCGGAGATGTGGTGGACCTGTCCGCCTACAAAGTCGGCGACGAGGAGACGAAGGGCAAGGGCGAGGGGATGTACCAGTTCCCGACGGGGACGACCATCGGTCCTCAGGGTCTCGTCGTCGTAGCCAAGAACGCAGCCCAGTTCCAGGCCCGCTTCGGGTTTTATCCCGACTTCGAGGCACGGGGCTCAGGCGCGGATTTTGCTGATACCGCGATTGTGCCCAACATGGAGAAGTACACTCCCTGGGGCACGGGCAGTTGGGCCCTCTCCAACACGGGTGACGAGGTGTTGCTCCTGGGTCCCGCCGATCAGATCGTGGACGCCGTCGCTTACAAGTCGGGCGACTACGCCGCTGTGGGCATCACCGGCAACATCTCCGCCCCGGCCCCCCGGTCGCTGCAACGGGTGGGCGCCGGCGACAGCGACGACATGAACGCCGATTTCGCCATCGCCGGGCCAAACCCCGGTTCGTTGACGAACTCCCCCCCACCGCCTCTTTCACCCCCACCACCAGCCCCGCTGCCCGGCGGCATGTGGGCCTACTTCGGCTGCATCCATTCCCACTCCACCTACTCTGACGGCGGCGGTCCCCCTCGCTATGCGTATGCCGTAGGTCGAGCCAACGGGCTGCACTTCCTGGCTCTCACTGATCATGGCCATGATCTCAACAGCGCTTGGTGGGCCGATACCCAGGGCCAAGCTGAGGCCGCTACGGTGGACGGAACCTTCGTGGCCCTGCGCGGCTTCGAGTGGACGGGCCGAGAAGAGGGCCACATCACTGTCCTTGAGACCGGAGGCTACGTCTCCCGCGACGACCCCGCCTATGATAGCCTGAGCGAATTCTACCCCTGGCTCGCTGCCCAGCCGGGCGCTATCGCCCAGTTCAATCATCCCTTCCGCGACAGCGACTTCAACGACTTCGCCTATAATTCGGCCGCCGACACAGTGCTTGCGCTCCAGGAAATAGGAAACGGCAGCAGGAATCAGTACTTCACCTTTGAGGGCGAGTATCTGCGTAGCCTCTACGCTGGCTGGCACGTGGGCGCGACCAACAACGGCGACACCGAGACGCCCGATTGGGGCGCGGACACCCCTCATCGCACCGGAGTCGTTGCTCTAGCTTTGACCAAAGGCCACATCTTGGAAGCTCTACGGGCGCGGCGCACCTTCGCCACTGAGGACCGCAACCTGGCTTTGGCTCTGCGCGCAGGTGATGCCTGGATGGGCTCCATGATCCCCAAAGCGCAGGCCGTTACCTTTTCCGTGGACGTGGTGGATCCCGACGGGGAGGGCGTGACGTTGGCGCTGTTCGATAGGGGGCTGGTCGTGGCCAGTGCCAGCTTTTCAGGAGCTACAATGTACACCTGGACGCCCACCGCGCCCGCTGTGGCGGGACACTTCTACTTCGTCAAGGCTACCCAGGCCGATGGCGACACCGCCTACACCAGCCCTCTGTGGGTGGAGGGAACAGCGCCAGCCGACGCAGTCCTGCTCAACGAGTTCATGCCCGCTCCGCACAGCGTGGACTGGGACGGCGACGGCACGGGCGATTACAACGACGAGTGGATCGAGCTATACAACGCCGGCCCGGCCGTGGTGGGCCTGGGCGGTTGGCAACTGGACGACGTGGCCGAGGGAGGCAGTGGCCCCTACACCATTCCCGCTGACCAGATCATCCCATCGGGCGGGTTCCTGGTGTTCTTCAAAAGGGACACTGGCGTCTCCCTGAACAACGACGAGGATTGGGTGCGCCTGGTACGTCCTGACGGGACAGTGGCC
>CAZQDO010000644.1:0-2549 GCA_964592085.1 uncultured Anaerolineae bacterium
ATGATCACCGTGCAGGTAGTATACCACATCCTCCTGGCGCATGGCGACTCGCTGGTGCGACCGTCACCGATTTGGGACATCCTCATGGGGCACCTCCATAGGCCACTCAATACTGAGACCATCCCAAAGTGCAGCCAGCGGCAACTGGCTGAGGTCATAGCCGGCCAGTTCCAGGGGGCACTTGCCCCGGATGCGGGGTTGGGCATCGTCGGAGAAGGGCGTGAGACGGTACACCTTCTCAAAGACGCCCAGGTAGACTTGGGCCGTCTCAATGCTTTCAAAACCACAGAAGTTTTGATAGTGCTGGTCAAAGCGGCGGATGACCAATTCTACGGCATTGTTTGTTTTGGGGATGAGCTGGCTCTCGATGCCATTGACCAGCGTAGGCCAATGGCGTTCCAGGAAGTCAAAAATGGTGGCTGCCTGGGACTTGTCGTGCACATACTGGTCGCGCAGCGCCATGACCGCTGCGTAACGCTTTTGGGCCGTACGCTTGGTCTTAGTCGCAAAGATATGCTGGATCGCCTGCCGGAGTTCCTCGACCTCTGGATGGGTCTCGGCGTAGTGCCTCCCGTAGATCTTCCGGCAGGAGACGCTCACATCCTTCAAGGCGTGGAAGATGCACTCGTGATGTTCGGCCTTGGGGAAGACGCGGGCGATGTCGTTGCCATGGTCCCGTCGCAGGTCGGTGACCACCACGCGAGGATGATAGCCTTTGGCTCGAAGTGCCATCAGGAAGGCTAAGGCATTGTCTTTGTCGTTGTGGGCATAGATGGCGATGTGAAGCAGATCGTAGGTGTAGACGTCCACGGCCAAGTACACATACATCCAGCGCCGCATATCCCCGGCTGGCTTGTCGTTCTTGGGCACCAGCACGTACTTCTCATCCACACCGACTACCCCACTGGAGCGCACCACGCCAAACAGCGCTGCCACCGGTAACAATTCGTAGCCCCAGGCACTCACCCAGCGGTAGACGGTCATACTTCTGACCCCCAACGCCCGCGCCGTCCGCCGATAGGTGGCGTAGCTCCAGGCGCTCATTTGCACCGCGCGCACTTTGACCTCGGTCCGGTAGCGCGAATAGGGCACCAATCCGGGCGGCAGGTTAGTGAAACTGCCCTTGTCGCACGCCTGGTTGCGGCAGTAGTAGCGGTACACCGCCACGCTCTGCAACTGACCTTCGGCATCGTAATACCGCTTCAGGCGCGGCCGTTTACTCTTGCGCGCCACATGGGTCGAACCGCAGTAGATGCAGCGCACCTGGTCATCCTCTACCGCCTGCCAATCTCCAAAGAGCACCTGTTCCACCCGCAACATCCAGGGCAGCGCCTTGAGGGGCGGTATCGCGGTCATTCCTACTTCAGCCGCCAGGGTGCGCAGCTCGTCGACCGCCAGGTGTTCTTCCGGCGTTAAGCCCTCCAGCGCTTCCAGGTGCGCAATCAATTGCTCTTGCATGGCCAACTGTTGGCGCACCAGCCAGCCATCCCGCGGCCGAAAATCTTCCGCGCTGAAGTGGTAGCGCTGCGCCAGCATCTCTCGCAATTGTCGCCAGCCACTCTCCTGGGCTGCCTGGCGTACCTGCTCATACGTGACGGCCACCCCCTGCTGGTGTAAATACTCATACACTTCCAGCATCGTCCACCACGGAAAGGTGGCAAATCCCGCTACGATGCGCTCCCGTAGCTCCACCGTCAACACTTCGGCGCTCTTCAGACTCAGCAAATTGGCCCAATCCGCCGTTCGCCAATATCCCTCGATGCGACTGACGTTCGGTTGGGGCAGGTCAAACCATTCGGCGATCTGCACCTGAGACACAAAAGGGGCTCGGCCATCCTGGGTGCGACCACCCCGTCGCTGTCGTCCCGGCTCCTCCAACAAACGCAAGAACAGCCACAGCAGTCGTATTCGGAAGGGGTCATCGCCCGCTACTGGCAGGACGAAATGCCCGCACAACTCTGCTCGGTAGCTGCCATCCACTTGGCGTTCGACGTTCACCCAGCGCTCTCCGCGACCACATACTACGCAACCCAGCCCCAACGCCAGCGGGGTAGCCCCTGCTCCCATCTGAAAGGGCGGCTGGACGAAATCATCTACCGGCTCTCCCACCGCCCGGCCTAGCAGCAGGCCCAGCCCGCCTACCCACGCCAGCCGCTGCCCTTGCCACAGCAGCCAATTCAGCCCCGACCACTCTGGCTGACGCCTGAGCCCCGGCCATACCCAGCCCGCCGTTTGCCACAGCCACACCAGCCAGGGCAATCCACTTATCCAGACTAGCTCCCTCCTGCCGCTCAGCCACCACAAACCCCCTAGCCCCAGGCTGCGCAGCACCACTATCCGCCAGCTCGCTTCAAGCCAGGACCACCTGCTCTCGGCAGGACCAAGCCGCCTTTCCTCCCAAGTCCTGGCCCGACCCCTGCCTGGCCCGGCAACCAGCGCCCATGCCACCCCAGGCGACCAACTCAGCCAACCGCCACTGCTCTCCGGCACCTGCCCCAGCAAGGCCAACACTAAACAACTCAGGATCACCAGCCCGTGGATGCGTACCC
>CAZQDO010000645.1:0-2546 GCA_964592085.1 uncultured Anaerolineae bacterium
CACTCCGCACAACAGCTACAACGTCCAGATCAGTCTCACCAGCATCCCGCTCAACAGCGACTATGACCTGTACATCTACAACGGGGCGTTCGACGTGGTCGCTTACTCGAGCCGCTACGGGAACGCGAACGAGTATGTGAATTTCGTCCCGGCAACGGGGCAGCGATACTATGTGCGCGTGTATCGCTTCAGTGGTTTCAGCAGCCAACAGCCGTATCACCTGGAGGTCATCTACCATTGACCGTATTGATCCGCCACCGTCCGGTCACGGGATAGCAGATGGCACATATCTCGCTAGACCACTACCTGCGGAATATGCCCCTGGCGATCCAGGTGCTTCTACTGGCGGCCATCGCCGCTGTGGTCTTTGCCCTGCTGTATTTTGGTGTGCCGGCGCTGGGTAGCTCCCAGAAGGCAACCGCAACGCTGCCGATCGCCCAGGTCACAGCGACGTTACCTCCTACCTGGACTCCGGCGACGGTCGCGACCGATACGCCCCTACCTACGTCGACCCCGCCACCTACGCCCACGCTTGCCCCGCCGGAAGGTGGCATGGTCTACGCCCTGAAACCCTACCCACACCGGGTTGGATGGGTCACAAGTGGCGAGGAAGGGAACCACTTGGGCGAATCGCACATCTATGCAGGAGCTTTGAATGGGGAGAGCTACCACGGAGTCTTCCAATTCGATCTCTCCTCCCTCATCTCAGGCTCTTCCATATACTATGCTACGGTGGAACTGACCGGCCTCGACGATCAAAAGCTCGCACGAGCCGGAACCTGGGCCCTGCAGATGCTGGGTGTCGAAGCTGAACTGGAGTGGTCTGTGCACACTTTTGATTCGATACACCAGGCGCCAGTATTCGATACACTATCTCCTATTCTTTCTGGCAGTGACCTGATTGCAGGGAAAACGCAGGTCTTTGTGCTCAACGCGTCGCAGCGAAGCGAGCTGGAGAAGCGCATCTCCAGAGGAGTGGTCTCGTTCCGAATCGATGGACCTTCGACCAGCGGCCAGAACCTATTCGGCTGGGACAGTGGCTATGGGCCTGAAACCATGGGCAAGGGCCCCACCCTGAGATTGGCAGTCGCACCACCGGCCACGGTCGTGGATGAGGTTCCGGCATCAGGGACACCCGCGCCAACGTACGTCGTCATCACTCCCGTGCCTACGCCGGCCAACGTCCTGACCGCTGCAGCCCGCGCGTTGACGGCGACCGCTCTGGCTGACACGAACGGCACACCTACTCCGCTGCCGCCCAACTGGGTGACCCCCATCATTGTGACCGCGACGCCGACACCGGAGAATGAAGCCACAGCCACCGTTCGCGCCGCGATGGCCACTGCCGTGGTAGTGCTGACAGGCACGCCAACGCCAACACCCGGAAATGTGTGGACGGCAACGCCTACAGCTACCTATGTGATCATTGCCCCGACCCCAACAGTGGAGAACACACTGACGGCTATGGCCGATGCTCTCACGGCAACCGCCTGGGCGACGACTACTGGGATACCAACCTCTTTGCCTCCGAATTGGGTAACGCCCATCATCGTCACCACAACACCGACCCCGGAAAATGAAGCGACGGCTACGGCTCACTCAGCGGCTGCTACAGCTATAGCCGTCTTGACAGGAACACCAACGCCAACGCCGGAAAATGTGTGGACGGCGACACCGACGGCCACTCCGGAAGCGACGTCCACACCAACCCAGGCCCCGCCGACACCGACGCCCACACCTCTGCCGCCGACACCAACGCCCGTGCCGCCCCCACCACGGCCTCCAGCGCCCACGGCCAAGCCTACACCGCCAGTGTAGTTGTTGGCTCACCGAAATCCTGGCAGTGCCGGGAATTCGGGGCTCGCCAGGGCTCTGCTCTGGTCTATCTGGGTACGGAGGAACAGTACCGTCACCGCGCTGTGGCCCCAGGCAGACCAGCCTGCAACGGGCACAACTGCTGCCTGGGGCTGAAGCGGCGGCGGCCCTGGCGATGCAGCGCACGGCAACGTGGAAGGAAGGAGGAAGGCGGCTTTCTCCCGCCCCTGAGCGTGGGAGGTCTTGCCGCCAATCTGGATGGACCATACTATGTACCGTCCCAAGCGCATTCGTGTGACTGCGGCCACCACGAGCGCCGTATTGGCTCTCGTTTTCCTGCTGGCAGGCCTCGTATATTCTGAGAGCCAGGCTGCACGGCTGGCAGTGGGCACGGGTACCGACCCACGTATCGAGTCCCTTACCGTGACAGGCAGCATTCCAGTCTATGATGCTCAACCAGGGGACGGGGTCAGCAAAACGATCTACTTCGCCAACGCCAGCCCTGGCGCTGTCACCCTCAATTTCGGGATCACTGGCACGCCGGTACTTACCCTGACCGCTGGTACGGCGTTCGGCGATGGGCCGTGGATCGACTCGTCAGCGACCGTACCGTGGTCGCCCATGATCGTCTACAGCGTGGAGGCGGATGCGGGCGACTATCTCGACGTACCCTACACCGCTATCAATACGAACAACCAGCAAACCACGATCGCAGTGAGCTATAGACGTGA
>CAZQDO010000646.1:0-2528 GCA_964592085.1 uncultured Anaerolineae bacterium
CCTGGGTTGCCAGGGCACCTCCATCAGCTTCAACGAACCTACCCTCTCCCTGGAATGGTCACTGGACATCTTCCGCCTGACCCGTGCCCGAGGTTTGTATAACACCTACGTCAGCAACGGCTACATGACGCCCGAAGCCCTCAAAAGCCTCGTGGATGCCGGCCTGGATGGGATAAACGTGGACATGAAGGGCGATGCTGAAGCAGTACGACGCTACTGCAAAGGAATTGATGTTGAAAAGGTGTGGCGCAACTGCAAGCTGGCGCGAGAGCTGGGCGTGCACCTGGAGATCACCACCCTGGTCATCCCCGGCGTGAACGACCGAGATGAAGTGCTGGGTGGTATTGCACAACGAATCGTCTCAGAATTGGGGCCAGATATCCCCTGGCATGTCAGTGGCTATTACCCAGCCTATCGCTTCACCGCACCACCCACAACGACGAGGACCTTGGAGCGGGCCTGGCACATCGGGAAGAAGGCCGGGCTAGACTTTGTGTATGTGGGCAATGTCCTCGGCCACCGCTTGGAAAACACCTACTGCCCAGACTGCGGGACGTTGCTTATTGAGCGTCGGGGCCTGAGTGTGGCCAGTTGCCAACTGGACCGGGGGCGCTGTCCGCGGTGCGGCCGGAAGGTCGCTGGGATATGGACTGATACCCTGTAGATCGTCAGAAAGCAGATAGACGCAGACGCCGAATGACGACGTTGTCCAAGGAGGGTTGAGGCTATGGAGAGGCGTATTGGTCAAGTTACTCACTACTTCAAGCTCATTGGCGTGGCCGTCCTAGAACTGAACGGCGGGCTAATGGTGGGAGACATAGTTCACATTCAGGGACACACCACAGACTTCACCCAACAGGTCGGGTCGATGGAGATCGAGCACCAAAAGATCCAGTCGGCCGGGCCCGGAGCGGAGGTTGCCCTTAAGGTGATCGAACGCGTGCGGAGGGGCGACGCCGTCTACGTAGTCGAAGAGTAGAAAGACGGGACGTCTACTGTCTGTTCAACAACGCATCTATGTGGAACGATGCCCTGCGGGACTGCAAACTTCAAGGGGATCTGGAGGTGCCAATGCGCCAGTGGAATGGGTGGGGCGGTGACCCAGTTGGGTGATAAACGGTTGACACAGGCCCCAAAGTATTATAAGATGGTAGTGGGTAACAACTTCTCGACTCCCCCCCTTATCCATCCAACTCCATTCTCTTGGAGGCCGACTCCAGATGATAGGAGGTCGTGGCCATGAGGGGAAAACTGAGCAGAAGAGAATTTCTTGAGAAAGGCTTCCTGGCTGCGCTGGGAGCAGGGCTGGCCTCGTGCACTGGCCCGCAACGCCTGGTAGAGATCGCGCCATTCGAGCCGACGTACACCACAGTTCCTCCAGCAACAGAGAAGCTCACCCTTGCCGTACAAGCACCCACCCAGACACCAAAACCCCTCCTCGCCACAAAAGCCCCCACGTTGACCCGGATGCCCACGCCAACCTTAAGCACCGAGGAATCCTTCGTCGCCGGGCTAGAAGAGGCAAGATATTATGACAATATTGATGATAAATGGGTAACTTGCCAGGTGTGCTTCCGAGGATGCACCGTCCCCGAAGGAGGGCGCGGCTTCTGCACCAACAAGATCAACATCGAAGGTCGCTATTATAGCCTGGTGTACGGCCGTCCCAGCGCGTTGCAGATCGACCCCATCGAAAAGGAGCCGTCCTTCCACATGCTGCCCGGGGCGACCATCTTCTGCACCGGCACGGCCGGATGCAACAACCGCTGCAAGTTCTGCCACAACTGGCACCTCTCCCAGCAACGCATCGAGGACATAGAACATCTGCCCACTACCCCCGAGCTGACTGTCGAAATGGCCCTGAAATCCGGATGCGAAGCCGTCTCTTTTACCTACAACGAGCCCACCACCTTCTACGAGCACATGTACGACGTGGCCAAGATAGCCAAAGAAGCAGGTATGTGGGCTCTGTTCCACACCAATGGGAGTATGAACGAGGAACCTCTGGCAGCGCTGTTAGAGTATATGGACGCCGTCACCGTTGACCTCAAAGCATTTACCCCGGAGTTCTACCAGGAGGTCAGTTCGTCCCAACTGGAGCCGGTGCTGCGCACCTTGCGGCAAATTCACCAGAGCGGCGCCCACCTGGAAATCGTCAATCTGGTGGTGACCACTCTCAACGACGATATGGACGACATGCGCCGCATGTGCCAGTGGATCCGCGACGAGCTGAGCAACGAGGTGCCGCTCCACATCAACCGATTCTTCCCCGCCTACAAGCTGACCAGCCTGCCCGCCACGCCGATTGAGACCCTGGAGAGCGCCGCGGCTATCGCCGACGAAGAAGACCTGCAATACGTCTACATCGGCAACACCCCCGGACACGAGCGCAACAGCACGTTCTGCCCCGCGTGCGGTGAGAAGATCATCCAGCGCGTGCACTTCACCGTCCAGTCGCTGGACGTGGAGAAGGGAAAGTGCCGCTTCTGCGGCCACCGCATCCCCGGCATCTGGTGGGACGCTTGATG
>CAZQDO010000647.1:0-2504 GCA_964592085.1 uncultured Anaerolineae bacterium
GGCTAAAGCGGGGGGCGAGATCGTCGACGTCAGCGACGCCACCGCCGTGTGGATATTGCTCTAGCAGCAAGCAGCAAGCTGTTAGCAGCAAGGAAAGCGCTTGCTGCCTGCTGCCCTCAAGAAAAAAAGGAGGTAAACAGACCATGAGTGAATTGGAACTGAAAGTGAGGGACAATCCCCTGGTGGAGATGCATCCCAACGCCGGAGATATCGTCCTGGGCGGGCGTCTCTACGAGGAGGCCCTCAGCAAGAGAGTGTGCCTGTCGGCTTACCTGGAGGAGCTCGACCCCTCGCGGCCCGACGATACCCTGGACGCCTTCGAGCGCCAACTGATGCTCTCCGGCATCCGCGTGCGCAGCGACCCGGCCCTGGGCGTGTACGCCGACAAGGTGGAGAAGTTCTGGGATTCAGACAAAGAAGGCGCGGAGTGGCTTTTCCCAGAGTTCATGTACCGCCTGTGGCGCAAGGCGGCCCTCAGAGGGTTCTCGCCAGACCTTCAGCAGCGCTTCTACATGAGTTCGGAGCCGGTCAGCGACGTGCTGTACCCGTCCTTCATCCAGGGAGTGGCCCGCCAGAAGCAGATCGAGCCCGCCATCCCGCTCTCGGAGCTGGTGGCCACCGTGACCAACGTGGAGGGCAGCCGCACTTACGACGCCTTCTACCTGACCGACGACTCCGACGAGTACACCATGCGGCGGGTGGCCGAAGGGGCGGAAGTGCCTTTCTCCAAGCTGACTGGCGGCGACCACACCATCGCCCTCAAGAAGTACGGGCGCGGTCTGGAAGGCAGCTACGAGATCTTCCAGTACATGAAGATCGACCGCTTCGCCCTGCACATCGCCCTGCTGGCCGTGAAAGCGGAGGCCGACAAGGTGGATACCGTCATCGACCTGATCGTCAACGGCGACGGCAACGCCAACACCCAGGCTGAAAACCACAACCTGAGCGAGATGGACGACACGGCCACGGAAGAGAAGCTGACCCTCAAGGGTTGGCTGAACTGGCTGATGCAGTGGGACAGCCCCTACTTCTGCAACACCGTACTGGGCCAGAACGCCGACATCTTGCAGGTGTTGACGTTGAGCATGGGGTCGGCCAACGTGCCGTACTTCACCCTGGCCGGGAACTTCGGCATCGGGGGGGTGACGCCCTTGAACCGCACCCTGGGTGGGGTGCGCCTGGGCTGGACGCCCGGCGCTCCCAGCCAGAAGCTGATCGGCCTCGACAACCGCTTCGGGGTGGAGATGCTGACCCAGGTAGGGACCAGCCTGACCGAGACCAACCGCCTGGTGCGCCGCCAGGTGAACGAGATCGTGTTCACCGAGATGGTGGGCTTCTGCGTCCTGGACGTGAACGCCAACAAGACGCTGCGGCTCGACGCCTGAGAGCCGCAGGCCAGTTAAAGGAGAGCAAAATGAGCAAACGAACCTGTTCACTTTTGGCTGTGGCATTCTGCCTGCTGGCCGCCTTCCTGCTGTTCGGCGGGTGGCCGGTGATGGCGGACAGGCTGGCGGGCGTCACCAACCTGGATCAACTGTTCCTGAGCGCAAGCAGCGCCACGCCCGTACTCAAGGTCAACCAGGCTGGAGGTGGTTACATCGCTGACTTCCAGGACAATGGTGCTGCGGTGTTCACCATCGCCGATGGCGGGAGCATCACTCACACGGGGAGCTTGAACGTCGGAACCTGGGGGCAGTTCGCCGTGCAGTCCGCGGTCTGCCTCACGATGGACACTCCCATCACGCCCACTGGCACCTATCAGCCCATCACCGCCACAGCATACGTCAGCACCAGCCAGGTCGTGACGGGCACGGCCGGGCAACTGCTCATCCTGACCAACATCTCAGCCCACAACGTCGGCATCACCGATACCGGCATTTTGAAACTGTCCGGTGATACTGCCCTGGGCCAGTACGATACTCTGACCCTCATCAGCGACGGCACCAACTGGATCGAGCTGGCCCAAACCGATAACTGAGCTTTATGGAGGTAGTGACCATGGACAAGATCGTAGTGAAAGCCGCCGACCCGCACAGGGTGGCGGCCTGGGAGCGGCATCCGGCCCACGATGGCGGAGAATGCTTCGTCACCGGCAAAGAGGCGCACGTGGTGGCGGCCACGCCCTACGTCCTGCGCCGTATCAAGAAAGGGTTTCTGATCCTGGTGGCAGAGGAGGAAAAGCAGGAAAGCTCCGCCGAACCTGAGGAGGAAGAGCCAGCTTCGGAGCAAATCGACGCCACCGACAAAGCACGCCAGTTGGCCCAGGAGCTGGGCCTCGACCTGGCTGCGGTGGCCGCCACCAGGCCGGGCCAGCGCATTGGCGTCCGAGACGTGAAGCGTTTTGCCCAGGAGAAGACTGAAGACCAGGAGGTGACAGATGGCAATACAGGACCTTGAGATCAAAGTGGTGGCCTCCGGGCCTGACGGCTCGGCGGCGGGGGCCGAGGTGTCCACGGCCTCGATAACAGGCACAGTCCTGGGCGTGCACCTGGACTACGGCGGCA
>CAZQDO010000648.1:0-2497 GCA_964592085.1 uncultured Anaerolineae bacterium
CTAACAAGACCATCGTAAGAATACTTTGGCAAGACATTGTACCATCGTGATCCATCTAGAAGGAATCTTGTGCTTCTATCTGCAAATTGAAGGAGGTCTAACCATGAAGAACAACAGCAAGTCCCTGAGGACACCATTGGTATTCTTAATCATTGCCGCCTTCGCCATGTGGGCCGGGAGTGCCACTTGGGGCAGCGGGCACAGTAGCGGCATCTTCCAGGCCTATCCTATAGGCACGGTAACCCCCACACCTCCGCCCTTCACCCCTGAACCTCAGCCAACGCTCATTCCTTCTCCTACGCCTACGCCGACACCCCCTCCTGAGACCCGGATCGCCCTGGACTACATCGCCACTCGCGAAGGCATCCCCGTGGAGCGGCTGTTTCCCGTCAACCAGCATCAGCGGGAGTACGGCGCCCTGGGCAAGACCTTCTGGTATGTCAAAGCGTTGGACCGCGAGAGTCACCACATATATACAGCAATGGTGGATCTAAGCGACCAGAGCCCGGTGGAGCTGGAAGACATCGAGCGAGCCCAGTGCGAGGCGCTAGAGGTCAAATACGGGAAGCTGGAGCCTCAGCTCTATGAGTTGCTGCAGACCAAAGGTCCAGATGACGAGGTGAATGTCGCCGTCTGGTTCACTCCCATTGACCTTCAGGCTCTCCTGGCTGAGCTCAGCGCGAGATACCCACAGGTATCTCTGGAGGTGCTAGAGCGGCCATGGCACGACGTCAAAGATCGGGCTCTGGCCGATCAAATCCATGCCGACTACCTTCAGCTCATGGAAGAGGCTCACCTGGCGAAACAGGACGCCCTGGCACGGTCGCTGCGTGCGCGGGGTTACGAGGTCAGACTTCATCGAGGCATCCCTTCCCTGGTAGTCAGATTGCCCAGGCGTGTCATCCTGGAGATCGCGCAACGGGATGACGTGACCCGGTTCTATCTCATAGAAGGACAATTGGTGCCCCTGCTGGACTCCGCTATCCCAACCGCCAGGGGCAACGTGGTCTGGCGTCGAGGAATCGAAGGTGACTGGCAACGTATCGCCATCCTGGAGGCTGGAATTGTGAATCAGTTCCACCCCAGTATCAACGTGATAGCTGTACGGGACGTTGTCTCTCAAAATGATCATACAGCCAGAGTCGCCAGCGCAGCGGCCAGCCACCACGCAACCTATAAAGGCATGGCCCCGGAGGCCGCAATCCTAAGTGCTGGCGTAGATGGTAGGGAAGATCAGTGGGACGATGTGGATGACGCCATCCTGTGGGCGCGCGACAGCTACGCGCGGATTATGAACGCCAGCTTCACCTCGTATACGGGTGAGCGAAGCGATGACATGCAGTGGATTGACCGGGTGTTTGACTATTACGCTCGATACGACAATATCACCATGATTGCCGCAGCCGGTAATCAGGAACAAGGTAATCACATCGGGTCGCCGGCGAAGGGCTACAATGTCATCGCTGTGGGTGGCACCGACGACAAGAACAACTCTGCTTGGGGAGATGATGAGATGTGGCAAAACTCAGCCTGGCAGAATCCTAAACGCGCTGACGGCACTTATGGGGACAGGGAGAAGCCCGAAGTCGTTGCCGCAGCTTTCGACCTGACTCTTCTTAACTTGGACAACGGAACCGTGGAACGCTCCGGTACCAGTTATTCTGCCCCCCAAGTCGCAGGACTGGCCGCTTTGCTGGCTGACAGGAACTCCGATCTAGCAGACGAGCCAGAAGCTATGAGAGCGATCATCATGGCTTCGGCTGTGCACAACATTGAGGGCCCCAGTGGCATCCCCACCGGCCAGGATCTGAAGGATGGGGCAGGAGCCATTGATGCGGCTGTAGCTGACACCATTGCGGCTACGGGCTACTCCGATGTGTCGCAATATCCCTATCCCGCTTGTGAATCGCCTTGTTGGTGGTCCAACTGGGTCCACAACAGCTTGCCTGGTCCTTATCATTTCCCCCCGGCGACTTACAGGGAGTACTACTTTAAAGCATTGACAGGCGAAAGAATAAGAGTCGCCCTGGCTTGGGTCTCCGACCCTGCAGGGCCGGGGTCAAACTACTCGAATGACCCGTTGGAGACTGATCTAGACCTGACTATTCTTGATCCTGATGGGCAGTTTGTCGAGGATGGTCACTCTGCCAGCAACGACAACAGTTACGAGCTCGTTGACTTTGTCGCCCCAAAGACTGGCGAGTACACGATAGGCGTGTGGAAGAAGCCCGGTACCACGGAGCTCTTGAATCATATCGGCCTCGCTTGGACCAAACAGGCCACCTACCTCCCTGGCATCCAAGTCAACTACAGTTGGACATCGGAGTTGGTGATTCGAAACAATGGGGCTACTTCTAGAGATATCTCCACTCACTTCATTGACTATAACGGTTCTTTCGTCAGTGCACGTGTATGTCCCAATGTACCCTCTAATGGCACTTGCCCGTTCAGTGCATCAAGTGCGGTCAGCAACTTCTTTGGCTCGGCTATCGTAGAC
>CAZQDO010000649.1:0-2489 GCA_964592085.1 uncultured Anaerolineae bacterium
AGTAGTTTGTAGTAGCGACTTCAGTCGCTTAACCAGCCCAAAAACGACTAAAGTCGTTACTACGAACTACAGACCCATTTACGTCTCGGTGTACTACGGTCGTCCATCGAAGAAAAAAGACGTAGATAGGAGTATCAGACATGGATGCACGGCAGTTACACCAGGATGCGCTGATCTGGGACGCGCATCGAGACGTAGCCTATGAAGCTCCCCTTGAGGAGCGATTTCTGCAGGGCTGGATGATGGGTGTCGATCTGCACCTGCCGCTCCTGAAAAAGGGTGGTATTGATGTCCAGCTTTACGTCTTCTGCGTGGCCTCGGAACGGGATCTGCACCCAACGGCCCAGGTGCTCAAGGAGTTGGATGCGGTGATGCGCATCCTCGAGGAGCATGGCGACGAGGTGGTCCTGGTCACCACAACGGCGCAGGTGCGCCAGGCCAAAAAGGAGGGCAAGATCGCGATGCTCCTCGGCATGGAGGGCGGCGAGCCGATCTTGACCGAGTTGGGTCTGCTGCGTATGTTCTATCGTCTGGGCTTGCGCCACCTGGGTTTGACCTGGAACCATCGCAACGCCTTGGCTGATGGTGGCTACGAAGGGCGCGATGGGGGTGGATTGTCCAAGTTCGGCGTCTCCGTCGTGGAAGAGATGAACCGGCTGGGCATGATGGTGGATATGGCCCACATGACGCCCGCAGGTATGCGTGACGTCCTCCGCGTCAGCCAACGGCCGGTGATCCACTCCCACGGCGGCACCCGCGCAGTTAACCCCCAGCATCCCCGCACCCTCGACGACGACGTCCTGGAAGGCATTGCCTCCCAGGGAGGCGTGTTCTGCGTTACGACGGTGCCCGCCGCTATGTCCCAGGATCTTGCGAGCGCCACGCTGGATGATTTCTTGAACCACGTCGACCATGCGGTCAAGGTGATGGGCGTCGATCACGTGGGCCTCGGAGCCGATTTTGACGTCTACCAGAGCCACCTCGGTCTGCCGGCCGAGCGGTGGTTGAAGGATCTGGAGGAGGTCGATAAATGGCCCAACGTGACCGCCGGCCTGCTGGACCGGGGGTACACCGAGGCCGAGATCCGCAAGATCATGGGTGAGAACCTGCTACGTGCCTTTGGCGAAGTCATCGACTAGGCCTGAAGGGAGTTCGTTCTGCATGCTGGTCATCAATGTTGGTAAACTCATCGACGGCACGGGGGCAGCCCCGCGCGAGCAGGTGCGCTTGCTGGTGGAAGAAGGGCACATCGTCGATATTGTGGACGCAGCCGCTTCGACCACCCCCGAAGGTGCCCAGGTGCTGGAGGCTGGGGATCACGTCGTGATGCCCGGCATGATCGATGCCCACGTGCACGTCATGTGGAGCGGCGACGATACCGACCAGCCACTGGGCACCTGGGACGACTTGGTGTCGGAACTGGCCGGCACCCGCGCGCTCAAGGCCCACGTGCACGCCAGGCGAGACCTGGAGGCGGGGTTCACGGCCATCCGCGATATGCACAGCCTGGACTTTGTAGACATCGCCCTGCGCGATGCCGTCGACAAGGGTCTGGTGGAGGGACCGCGCATCTCCGCCTGTGGCTACGGGCTCACGTCAACCGGCGGCCACATGGACAGCGGCAACGGTCTGCGACCCGACGTCCGGCTGGGCGGCTTTGACAATGTGGTCGACACCGTCGGCGAGGCGCGCAAGGCGACGCGATTCCTCATCAGG
Organism: uncultured Anaerolineae bacterium; assembly: GCA_964592085.1. Classification (GTDB taxonomy): domain Bacteria; phylum Chloroflexota; class Anaerolineae; order VGOG01; family VGOG01; genus CAZQDO01. Next base: position 1,717 of record CAZQDO010000649.1, read on the forward strand.
ATGAAGGTAGATCACATCAAGATCAACGCCGGGCGCGGTCATCGGCTACGCACGCGGCCGCTTTTTTTCGCGCCGGAGATGCAACTGGACGTCATGCGGACCATCTGCCAGGAGGCCCATGCCGCCGGCCGCCGCGTGGCGGCCCACAGCCTGGGGAGCGAGGGAGAGCTCTGGGCTGTGCAGGCGGGGGTCGACTCGCTAGAACATGCCCACTTCATCGACGACGAGACCATCCAGTCGATGGTCGAGCACGGGACCTTCCTGGTGCCGACGATGACTCACTGTGTGCGCAACACCCTCAAGATCCGGGAAAGCGTGCCGGAGGACGAGTGGGGCGATAACCTGATCCTGTGGGCCTATGACTCCATGTATCGCGTCATCCCCAGGGCGATCGAGCTGGGGGTGCCCGTCGCCGTGGGCACCGATGCCGGCGCCTTTGGCGTGCCTCACGGCTGTAACGCCCAGGAGTTGGAGTTGCTGACGACGGTGGGTATGAGCCCCATGCAGGCCATCGTCGCCGCCACCCGCACCGGCGCGGAGCTGCTGGGCACAGCCGGCTCCGTCGGAACGCTGGAGAAGGGCAAACTGGCCGACCTGCTGGTGATCCGGGGCGATCCCCTCCAAGACATCCGGCTGCTGCAAGAAAAGCAGAACATTCTCGTGGTCATGAAGCAAGGCCAGATCGTCGTCAATCGCTAGTACACCAAGGTGTAAGTAAGCCAATAGTTAGTTTTGCTCCGAGGGGATTGCCAAATCCCCGATTTTGCCAAATC
>CAZQDO010000650.1:0-2486 GCA_964592085.1 uncultured Anaerolineae bacterium
CATGATTGGAGGGCGTCTGGACATCCAATCAGCCCCAGATTACGGTACCGTGGTGATCCTGGAAGTCCCCTACTGAGAGACGGGCCACATCCTCTAATACGAACCCGGTTCAGGCGAATACGACGTTGAATGCGCGAGCGTGATGACTTCCTGACCGTGATTGCTTGATTACGGGCTCCCTCTGACTGGTAAGAACGTCGAGAGCAACAGTGAGAGCAGGATAAAGGCACCGATGGCCAACAGGGTATCCTTTTGTGCCTCAACTGTCGAGCCTTCCACGATGTTGATCAAGTCGCGCTGAGTCTCGGCTGGCAGTTGTGACACTACAGCGGAAGCTTGCTGTGGGGTTAGGGTAGAGGTGATATCCTCTAACTCCACGATCCACGTTTCGCGCACGGCGGGCGTTGCCCGAATATCTTCGGCCCGCAGGACGCCATCGACGACGCCGCCGTAGAAAAACGACAGCAGCAGCGAACCAATCACCGCTGTGCCGAGCGCATTCCCCAGCTCGCGGAACGTGTTGCTGACGCCGGACGCCTCGCTGACCAGGTCCCGCTTGACTGTGGATAGGGTCAAATCGACCATCTGGGCCACGGTTACGCCCAGGCCGAAGCCGATGACGCCCAAGGGAATGACCATCTGCCCCATAGTCAGGCTCAAGCTGGTGACGTTGTAGAGCAGCAGAAAGCCCAGAACTGTCACGACCATCCCCACCTGAATCAAGTGTTTGGCCGCAAAACGTTCGCTCAAGCGGGCCGTGGCAAAGGCGGCTACCAAGCCCATAAGAGAAAAGGGCAGCAGCGCCAGGCCGCTCTCCAGGGCGTTGAAGCCCAACGCCGATTGCAGAAAGAGGGGGACGATAAACAACATGCCGGCGATGTACAACTGGCGTATGGTATCGGTCGTTACGCCGGCCATAAATCGGTCATTCCTCAGCAGAGAGGTGGAGAAGAGAGGCGTCTGTCCCCGACGCTCGCGCCGGCTCTGCCAGTGCACCAGGGCCGTCAGGAAGATCAAACCCATAGCGATCAGAAAAGGGGTGACGGACAGGCCAAAGGGCGCAATCTCCAGACTGCCCAGCTTGAAAGCACGCCGGGCCTCCCACCAGCCGTGTTTGCCGGCCAGAATGCTGCCTAGCACTATCGAAGCAATACCCAGGATCGACAGAAGCGTGCCTACCCAGTCAAGCGTCTTCTCTTTATTGGGCGGCGTGTTCGCGATGCGCCGCAGGAAGACAAAGTGGGCGATGCTGATCCAAACGATGTGCAAGCCAAATCCCAGCCGCCAGGTCAGAAAGGTGGTCAACAAACCGCCCACAATCGGTCCAAAGGCGGCGCCACTCGCCATCACGCCGCCCAGCACTCCAAAAGCAACGGTTCGCTGGCGGCCTGAGTAGGTGCTGTAGAGCAGTGCGTAGCCGAGGGGCAGGATAAGAGCTGCACCGATGCCTTCGATGATCGACCAACCAAGGGCCAGGATCTCGACTGTGGGGCTGAAGGCGGCGACCAGCCCGCCGATGCCAAAGGTGAACATACCTACTGTCAAAAAGCGCCTGACACCGTAGCGTTCTCCGATCCGGGAACCCGTCAGGACCAGCGAGGCCATCACCATAGGAAAAATGGAGATGGCAGCTTGTACGGCAGATATGGACGTCTTCAACTCGCGCACCACTGCCGTGATGGCGACATTCATGATCGTCGTGTCAATCGTCACCACGAATAGCGCAATCGAAACAGCCAGAACGGGCGCCCAGTCGAATCTTTCGGTAGTGGTTTTCATTTTTCAGCCGTGTCCTATTCAATGAGTTGTAAGGATAAAGATTGGTAGTCAGCTCATTGTGCTTTTCGAATGTCGGGTGAGCCTCATTTCGCGGTGCCCTTGGGTCGTGGCCGCCAAGCCGGATAGCGCGCGTCTTGAATATCCTGGAGCACGCGTGTGATCACTCCAGTCGTCAGATCGTACACGTAGATGCCGTATTGGCCGGCCTGGATCTCGTTGCCGGGGTTGGCTCGGTCAGAGGTGAAGGCGATGCGCTGGCCATCCGGCGACCAGGCCGGCATATCGTCGTTGGACTGGCCAGAGGAGAGCATTTGGAAAGGCTGGCCATCACTTCTTACAATGTCGATTTGCTGCTGACCAGTAGTAGCCGAGCTAGAACGAAAGGCGATCAAGGCACCGTCCGGCGACCAGGCCGGATAGAAGTCATCGTTCCGGCCCCTGGTCAGGCGGTCCGTCTCCCCCGCGTCATCTGCCTCAGCACCAGGTGCAGGCATCACGTAGATATCAAAACTACCCGCGCGATTGGAGGAAAAGGCAATGCGTTTTCCGTCGGGTGACCAGGCCGGGTTGCCATCGTCGGCGGTCTGGTCGGAGGTGAGATTGCGCGCGTCGCTCCCATCGGCCTTCATCACCCAGATGTCCCAGTCGCCGTCGTCCCGTCTTGATTCAAAGACGATTTGGGTGCCATCTGGCGACCACTCCGGGTG
>CAZQDO010000651.1:0-2484 GCA_964592085.1 uncultured Anaerolineae bacterium
CCAAATCTTACTCTGGTAGTCCGCTAATGTCAAAATGTGTGTAGATTCAACAGACAAGCGTCATTCAATCAGCAGGCTTCCATCGTCTTTGAACTTCCAATCCTCCCAGTACATCACTTCCCAATAGTAACCGTCCAGGTCACGAAAGTACCCGCTGTAGCCTCCCCAGAACACCCGCTGAGGTTTCTTGACGATTTCTCCGCCGGCTCTTTCGGCCAGCTCCATGATCCGGTCTACCTCGTCTTGCTCCCTGGCTACGTAGGCCAGCGTGATGCCACCAAAGCCCTCTCCTTGCGGCGGATTCTCCTGGCTGATGTCTTTGGCCATGCCGTCTCGGGGACAAAGCGCCAGGGTGGCACCATCGCTCTGAAAAAAGACGATGGGCGGGTTCTCTTCTTTGACTGAGGCATTGAACCCCAAACCATCTCGATAGAACTTCAACGACCGATTCATATCTCTCACGCCAAGCGTGACGACGTGTACTCTATTCATTCGGACTGCTCCCGTCATTGCGCCACCTCCTCCGGCATCCCCTGGGCAGCGGTGTACTCCCCCTGACCTGAGCATGGCGCGCTGTTTACAACCCTTTGCCTTTGCGAAAACCGTCAAAGTGCACAAGCTCCATGCCTGTAGTCACTCATCTGAACCGTGTCACCTCGCTAACCGGCTTGCGCGGTCGGGCAGCCGGGCTTTCATCTGGATATCCCAGGGAGACAGCAGCGATCATTTCAGACTGCTCACCCAGCCATTGGCCAAGCTCATTGTAGGCGTATAAAACGTCGCATATCCACAACGAGCCGATGCCCAGATCCTGGGCTGCCAGCACCATATTTTGGATCGCTGCGCCGATAGACTGGAGGTTGACCAGATCCGTAAACATCTGGTCAATCGAATGGGCAAGCCAGGGATGTATACCTTCCGGGTTGAAGATAAAGATGGTCACTGGCGCTTGCTCCATCACGCGGGCTGTCCCCTCACCGCTGCCGATGTCCTCTCCCTGAGCTTTCAGTCTGGTCAGACCATCACGCATCACGCGGACCATCTTCGCCCGCCTGTCACCCTGCACGACGACGAAGCGCCACGGTTGTCGGTTCTTGGCCGATGGAGCCTGAATGGCCGCCGTCAGAATTGCCTGGAGTGCCTCATCCGGGATGGGCTCGTCCTTGAACTTGCGAATGCTCCTACGCGCCGCAATTGCATCTAGTGTATTCACTGTCACAAGGCTCCCTTCAAAAACTGTCCCGTATAACTCCCCTCCACCTGCACCACCTCCTCCGGCGTCCCCTGGGCCACGATGTGACCGCCGGCATCGCCCCCTTCCGGCCCCAGGTCCACGATCCAGTCGGCGGTCTTGATCACATCCAGGTTGTGCTCGATGACGATGACGGTGTTGCCGGCGTCGGTCAGGCGGTGGAGCACGTCCAACAGCTTCTGGATGTCGGCGAAGTGGAGGCCGGTGGTCGGTTCGTCCAGGATGTACACCGTGTCGCCGGTGGAGCGACGGGCCAGCTCCTTGGCCAGCTTGACCCGCTGTGCCTCCCCACCGGAGAGCGTGGTGGCACTCTGGCCCAGCTTAACGTAGCTCAGCCCCACGTCGGCCAGCGTCTCTAGGATGCGCTTCACCTTGGGCACGTTGGCGAAGAACTCCAGCGCCTCCTCCACGTCCATGTCCAGCACCTCGGCGATGTTCTTGCCCTTGTAGCGAATCTGCAACGTTTCTCGATTGAAGCGCATACCCTTGCACACGTTGCACGTCACCCACACGTCGGGCAGGAAGTGCATCTCGACCTTTTTCTTGCCATGACCCTTGCATGCCTCACAGCGCCCACCCTTGACGTTGAAGCTGAAGCGGCCCTTTTTGTAGCCGCGCGCCTTGGCCTCCGGCGTCAGGGCGAACAGATTGCGGATCTGGGTCATCACCTGGGCGTAGGTGGCCGGGTTGGAGCGGGGCGTGCGCCCGATGGGGTCCTGGGTGATGTTGATCACCTTGCCCACGTGTCCCAGCCCCTCAATGCGGTCGTGCTCGCCTGCTTTCTGGGTGGCGTTGTGCAATGCTGCAGCCAGCGCAGGGTGGAGCGTCTGCGCCACCAACGACGACTTGCCGCTGCCGGAAACGCCGGTGACGCAGGTGAACAGCCCCAGTGGGAAGTGCACCTCCAGGTCCTTGAGGTTGTTCTGCCGCGCACCGATGACTGCAAGCCATTTGCTGTTGGTCGGACGCCGCTGGCCGTTGGGCGACTCCACGTGCAGCTCGCCGCGCAGGTAGCGTCCGGTTAACGAGTCGAGGTTGTCGATGATGGCCTGCGGTGGGCCGACGGCCACCACCCAGCCGCCGTTGATGCCCGCCCCTGGCCCCAGGTCCACGATCCAGTCGGCGGTGCGCATCGTCTCCTCGTCGTGCTCGACGACGACGACGGTGTTGCCCATGTCGCGCAGCCGCTCCAGCGTATCAAGCAGGCGGCGGTTGTCGCGGGCGTGCAGACC
>CAZQDO010000652.1:0-2483 GCA_964592085.1 uncultured Anaerolineae bacterium
ACCCCTGTCCCGCTCGCTCACCCAATAGGCAAGTTGGTCAGCGTATTTGTGGATGATATCCACACTGTCGTCTGACGAACCACCGTCGATAATGATGTACTCGACGTTGGGGTAGTCTTGGCCGAGCACTGAGAGGATGGTCTCTTCCAGGAACTGGGCCTGATTGTACGATGGAGTCACAATGGATATGAGAGGCAGGTCCTCAGTCATCAGCGGCCGCACACTCTTGTCTGACGGTACGATACCATGCGATGGTCTTCTCCAGGCCTTCTTCGAAGCTGGTTCGCGCACGGAATCCGAATTCGCGTTCTGCCCGACTGACGTCGAGGCACCTTCGCGGCTGCCCGCCAGGCTTGCTCGTGTCCCAGACGATGCGTCCCTTGAATCCGGTCATCTGGGCGATGAGGTGGACGAGATCCTTGATGGAGATCTCGAAGCCTGCGCCGATGTTCACTGGATCCGGCTTGTCATACCTCTCGGTGCCCAGCACTATCGCCTCGGCGCAATCCCCGACGTACAGAAACTCGCGGGTGGGGGTCCCGTCGCCCCAGACGACGATCTCCTCCTCACCGTTGTCTATGGCGTCGAAGCATTTCTTGATCAGCGCCGGGATGACATGGGAACTGGCCGGGTCGAAGTTGTCCCTGGGACCATAAAGGTTCACCGGCAACAGATAGATGGCGTTGAACCCATACTGCTCCCGGTAAGCTTGCGCCTGCACCAAGAGCATCTTCTTGGCCAATCCGTAGGGTGCGTTGGTTTCCTCGGGGTAGCCGTCCCAGAGGTTATCCTCCCTGAAGGGCACCGGTGTGAACTTGGGGTAGGCACAGATGGTGCCCACGGCGACGAACTTCTCCACTCCGGCCAGATGTGCGTAGTGCATGGTCTGCACGCCCATCATCAGGTTGTCGTAGAAGAACTGGCCAGGGTTCTCCCGGTTTGCTCCGATGCCCCCCACTATGCCGGCGATGTGGATCACGATGTCGGGGCTCGCGTCCTCATAGAGGCGGATCACGTCATTCTGGTTTCTGAGGTCGTATTCACGACTGCGGGGAGCGAAGACCTCGCTGCACCACTCCGTCTCACGCAGTCGGTCCACGATGTGAGAGCCCAGGAAGCCTGCCCCGCCGGTGATCACGATGCGCTTGTCTTTGTAGAGAGCTCTATCGCCGTTCACGCAAGACTGCCTCCGAATGCCCAGAGTCGTTGGGTCGTATCGCCCAGCCCACACACAGCTCTCCGCGGTCGCAGACGGGCATGATGACCCTGGCGAACCGCAGAGCGAATGGTCTCCCTCGTCAACCATGCCCGGTTGCATAACGGTGGAACCATGCCTGTTCGAGGCCACGGTGGGCAGCACGGCGCTTTCTCCGGCAGCAACCTTTCTTCGGTCCACGGCCGACCGATCTCTCGGGACCCAGCGGACGGGAGTTCAGCGATGTGTGGATGAGACATGGGTCACCTTGCCCAGACCAGCGGCGATCGTGCGGCGAAAGCCGCGCCGCCTGATGGACGAACTAACGCGGACGGCTACACTCTTCCATGTGGTAGGCGGCTTGCGCGACGTGTCAAGAAGCGACGACAGAGAAAACGTGAGCCACGAACGCCTGGCATGCGGGCGCCGAGCATTGAGCATCGCCTGCAAGCTCTCCTGCGAATACCCCATACCCTGCACAGTGCCTGGGCCCAGCAGTCGCAGGTAATCGGAACTGAGACGCCATACCTGAGGGTCATCAAGTACGTCAGTCCACCTATCGGCTATTCCCGGATCTGGCCGCCTGTGCCTGTGAACACCTACTTGATCGCCGTACCGCCAGCCAGGGTCGGGCTTGAGGCCATAGTCTACCATCTCGGGAGCAAAGTCCAGCTCCAGCCGGTCGCATATTCGAGACACCTCCACGTCTGGGCTGCGCACCAACTGCTCATAGTGAACTACCAGGGCGCGAGTTTCCAGGAGCTTCATCCCCCTAAGAAGTAGCCCTGGGGCGTCAACGAGGTCTCGCGCATACCTGGACACCTTGCTCCAGTCATCCTGCACCCACGTCTTGAGGATTGAGCACAGCACAGCCAGCGGATTGCGCAGCAAGATGATGAAGTCTGCTTCGGGAAAGACACGGTATAGCTCGGGAATGACAAAGTAGTAGCGCGGCGTCTTGTCCAGGAAATAGCGGCAACGGGTATTGCCTAGAGCGCTCTGGTATAAACGCTGGTACATACAGCGCACACCTTCCCAATACTCGTCTTCTCCCCTTGGTAGGGTCTGGAGAAAGCCGCGTAGCGCGGTGCACGCCCAGCGTGCGTTGTACTCCGCCTCCTGGCCCTCTGGGCGCAAGGCATAGAGAGGGTGTAACATCAGCCAGGGCTCTGAGACAGTGTGAATCTCCGGATGGTTCCCCAGCATCCTTTGCAGGAGTGTCGAGCCCGCACGTGGCTGAGAGATGAGGAAGACAAGCCCCTCTCCCGATGCTCCGACGCTCACTCTT
>CAZQDO010000653.1:0-2482 GCA_964592085.1 uncultured Anaerolineae bacterium
CGGTACCTGCCGAGGCAATGGTCATTGATGGGGAAAACATGGGATTGCGAAGTAGTTTAGGGTATACGTTTTAGTTAGTTAGCAGTACGCATCAAGAAAGAGGCCGTAACAGATGATGTTACGGCCTCTTTCGTCTTTTCTCGTCCCCCAACTTTCAGTACTTTAGTCCTGATTTGCCTAGTTTCACCCCATTTTGTCATTTTCTCAAACCGTTTTCACACCTTTTTGTGTTATGATAAATGTGGGAGGGTGCACTTGGGGTATGTTGGAATGGCGATGTACGAATATCACAGGCTTGATTCTGCGTCCAAATTTGATTTATCAGACCTCCGAGGTCTCGGGGGACAAGTCGCGTCCATCAAAATGTCCACCGGAGTCGCGACGCCCCTGTTTTATTCCTCCTTATTAGGCCTCGGAGGTCTTTTCAGTCGTGTTGCTTAAAGAGAGATGACCCATGAACACCATTCTCTACATTGACGACGACATCCACTATGCGCGCATGATCGATAAGTTCCTGTCCTCGTGTGGCTTTAACGTCAAGACGGCGCAAGATGGGTACGAGGGCGTGATGAAGGCCCGCGAACTGCAACCAGACTTGATCTTACTGGATCTATACCTGCCCCGAGTGGAAGGTCTGGAGGTGATTGCGCAGATCAGGGCAGAAGCTCTGACATGGAATATCCCCATCGTGGTTATGTCGGCGTTGCCCATCGCCCAGAGTCGCCAGTTGATGGAAGGCACCGGTGTCCAGGACTACCTCTCCAAGCCCTTCAAAATCCGTGACCTGATCGAAACCATTCAGCGCAACGTAACTCATCGCCCGGGCGTGTCCTCAGATATCATCGTGCACTAGGTGCAGCCTGATTCCATAAAGCCCAACCTCCCAATTTACCAGCTTACCAGTTTCCCAATCTTCCAGCCTCCCCCCTCTTCTTGTCAAGAGTTAACAAACCATTAACCATAGATTAATCATTAGGTAATATAATGTTAACCGGTGACAACTCTTCCAACCTAGCAACTTACCAGGTCTAACGAATGGAAACTCTAACCGAATTCCTGGAGGCTGAACTGGTACGCAGAAGCTGGCGGCCGGCGGACCTGGCGCGGGCAGCGGGGGTGCCGGATGCGACCATCAGCCACATTCTGAACGGCAGCCGCCGCGCCGGCCCGGAGGTGTGCAACGCGCTGGCGCGCGCCCTGGACGAGCCGCCGGAGCGCATCTTCCGCCTGGCCGGGCTGCTACCACCGCTGCCGCCCGAGGTCGAGGAGGAACAGGAGGCGGTGCGCCTGCTGCGTAGCCTGTCCCCTGAGCTGCGGGCGGTCGCCATACGTATGCTGCGCAGCCTGCAACCGGACACCCCTCCCAGACCGTCCACGTCCTCCCCAGGTGAAGTATCCGAGATGGGAGCCCCATCGCGGGATCCGTACCTGGAGGTTCTGGAGCAACTGTGGGACAAAGCACCCGATTGGAAAAAGAAGGACATCGCCGCCCAGATCCGGGCCACCGTGGAGGAGTATCAGCGGGAGCAGGAGGGGGTAATAGGGAACGGAGAGGACGAAGTCCAGTGACGCGCAACCATCCCCCAGGGGCTCCCATACCCCTGAAGAGGAATGATTTGGCATTTGCGCTTTTCGCAGGTGAAGAGATAATTGAATAGGGACTGAGTCCCGAGTTCCCGATTCCTGATTCCCCGATTCCCAATTTACCATCCAACCACCCAAGGAGGCGACGCCTATGCCCGATCCACGTGTCACAAAGCTGGCCCAGGTCCTGGTGCGCTACTCGTTGGCGCTGAAGCCGGGCGACGAGTTGGTGGTGCACACCGCCCCCCTGGCCCAGGAGCTCAACCTGGCGGTTTATAAGGAGGCCGTCCTGGCCGGGGCGCACGTCACGGTGTTAAACCGGCTGCCGGGATCGGAGGAGATCCTGTATAAGTACGCCAGCGACGAGCAGCTTGATTACGTCTCACCTTTTATCAAACTGACTTTCGAGTACTTCCCGGCCTTCCTCCATCTGGATGCGGCGGACAACACGCGCCAATTGACGGCCATCGACCCGGCCCGCATCAGCCGGGCGCGGAGCGCGAAAGCCGATATCGTGAAAACCCATCTGAAGCGCACCGCGTCCGGGGAAGCCCGCTGGTGTTATTCGGTTTATCCAACCAATGCACTGGCTCAGGAAGCAGACATGAGCCTGGCCGAGTATCAAGATTTCGTGTACCAGGCCGGCATGTTGGACGAGGAGGACCCGGTGGCCGCCTGGGAGCGCAAGGGGCTGGCGCAGCAAGCGCTGGTGGCCTGGCTGGCGGGCAAGGAGCAGGTCGTCATACGCGGCGAGAACATCGACCTGCGACTCTCGATCCGGGGCCGCCCCTTCGTCGAGTCGAGCGGCAAGGAGAACTTCCCCGACGGCGAGATATTCACCTCGCCGGTCGAAGACTCGCTCGAAGGCTGGGTCAGGTTCTCCTATCCGGCCATCCAC
>CAZQDO010000654.1:0-2461 GCA_964592085.1 uncultured Anaerolineae bacterium
CATCAGAGATGAGCTGGGATTGACCGGAACGAAAGAGGGCTGCGGGCTCGGCGAGTGCGGAGCGTGCACCGTGATTATGGACGGAGAAACCGTCAACTCGTGCCTGGTGTTGGCTGTCGAGGCAGATGGAAGGCAGATCACCACCATCGAAGGATTGGCCGATGGTGAAAGGCTTCATCCTGTTCAGGAGGCATTCATAGAGCAAGGGGGCTTGCAGTGCGGTTTCTGCACTCCGGGGATGATCATCTCGGCCAAGGCGCTACTCGACGAGAATCCCAATCCATCTGAGAGGGAGATAAGGAGAGGAATAGCCGGCAATCTATGCCGCTGCACGGGCTACACCAAGATCATCGAGTCGATAACCTCGGCAGCCAAGAGTATGGGAGAGAAGTAGCGATGGCAGAGTTCTCAGTCATAGGTGAGCGACTACCTCGGGTGGATGCCAGGGAGAAGGTTACTGGCAAGGCCAGGTATGCCGCCGACTACTCACTACCCGGCATGCTGTGGTGCAAGTTGCTCAGGAGTCCCTATCCCCATGCTCGAATCCTGGGTATCGACACCAGCCGAGCGAAGAGGTTGCCTGGAGTGAAGGCAGTGGTTACCGGGAAGGACTTCGGCGGCTGGACCTGGGGTTGGATGCGCGCTACCAGGGATGAGCCTCCCCTCGCGGTAGACAGAGTGCGCTACATGGCCGAGGCGGTAGCGGGAGTGGTGGCCGTCGATGAGGACGTGGCCGAGGAGGCCTGCGGACTGATCGAGGTCGAGTATGAGGAGTTGCCCGGGGTCTTCGACCCGGAAGAGGCACTGAAGGACGGAGCACCAGCGGTTCACGACTACGTGGAGAACAACATCAGTGTCGAGTACCATTGGGACTTCGGTGACGTGGAAGAGGCCTTCGCTGAATCCTACGTCGTGCGCGAGGACAGATTCAGAACCTCCAGGGCAACTCACGGCTACCTGGAGCCTCCCGCCACGTTGGCCTACTATGACCCGTCCGGCTATATTACCGTCTGGGCCGCAAAACAGAGCCCATACTTTCACTACCGGCATCTCGCGGCATGTTTCAAGCTGCCTCTCAGTCGAGTGAGAGTGGTTCAGCCCTTCATCGGCGGTGGTTTTGGCGGCACCAAGAACGATTCCCTGGCCGGTGACTTCTGCGCCGTATTGATGTCCAAGATGACCGGGAGGCCGGTCAAGTACGTTGAGAGCATGGAAGAGGAGCTGGCTACCAGTCGGCGCCGGCATAGCATGACTGTCCATAGCAAGATGGGAGTCGACAGGGAAGGAAGGCTGACGGCCATACATCACCGGGTCATCGCCGATGGCGGCGGCTATACCGCCGTCGGGCCCCTCAGCATGTATCTGGCCGGGTTCATGACCACCTTGCCTTACAGGCTACCAAACTTCAAATACGATGCCTACAGGGTCTTCACCAACAACCCCATCGGGGCGGCCATGAGGGGGCATGGCATTACCCACACCCGCTTCGCGGCCGAAATCCAGATGGAGATGATTGCTGAGGAGCTGGGCATAGACCCTGTCGAGATGAGGATGCGCAATGCTATCGACAATCCGGACCCGGGCACCGTATATGAGACCATCAACAAGGTGGCGCTGAAGACTTGCGGGATCAAGGAGTGCATCGAGAAGGCTGCCACGGACCCCATGTGGCGAGATCGAGATAGAACGCACAGCGAAGAGGGTGAGATCGCTTGGGGTGTCGGGTTGTCAGGTACTTCCTACCTCGGGGGCGCAAGGCAGATGGGGCATCAAGCGTGTGCTGCTGTCGTCAGGATCTGTGAAGACGGCACGGTCAACCTGATCACCGGGGCCACGGATTGTGGGCAGGGCTCCGACACCGTGCTATCCATGATCGCTGCCGAGGAGCTGGGTGTCAATCTGGGGGACGTAGACATCAAGAGAGTGGATACGGCCTACACGCCGGTCGACCCCGGCAGCTACGGCAGCCGGGTCACCATCCTCGCTGGGCAGGCGACCCAGAAGGCCGCCCGCCAGGCCAAGACGCAGTTGCTGGAAGCGGCGGCCAAGACCTGGCAGGTCGAGCCGGAAGACGTGGAGATCAGACAGGGGCAAGTCTTCGTTCTATCGGACCCTGAAAAGAACATGCCGTTTGGCAGGCTGGCCAGGATCGCCTGTTACTCAGGCACGGGGGCTGTGATCCTCGGCACCGGCTATTCCAGCTACGGTGTGGAGCCTCTGGACCTGGACAGCGGCATAGGCAATGGTGGGACCTCCTACAGCTTCACCGCCCAAACCGCCAAGGTGGGAGTGGATACGGAGACAGGGGAGATAGTCGTCACTGATTTCGTCATTGCCTCCGATTGCGGTAGACTACTGAGCCCGATAGCGGCTGAGGGACAGATCGAGGGCGGCGCGATCCAGGGAATGGGGCAGACTCTGTACGAGGACTTCATCATGGACAGAGGCAAGACGCTGAACC
>CAZQDO010000655.1:0-2455 GCA_964592085.1 uncultured Anaerolineae bacterium
ACATCGAATAGCGCACTCTTCGAGTCTATTGTGCCCGTTCAGTATCAACGTTACAACTATCCGAAAAGAGACAGGCAGGGCTGTTCGTGGCACGGCCAGAAGGAGTCCGACCAGCACTACGATCAAAGGTCCGGCCGCGACCACGAAATCGTGGCCGCGCACGAATGTGGACGACCAGTGTGCCACATTGTTAAGCGCCGTGATCCCAGGTGAGGATTGTGCAAGGCGTCGCGAGCCTGTCCTTGAATGTCCTGAGTGGTGTTGAGTCCTGACGAGAGACTTGGATAGCACCTTGTCAACCGCATTGTCTAAGCTGAGATTCCAGCATCAGCAGACCGTGGTGCCGGGCGAGCCGTTCCACCGGCGGCGGGCCGACCGAGGCCAGGCGGTCAAGTGCATAGCGAGACGCCGAGATCAAGGACCGGCAGGAAGTCGAAAGGGGACACCATATTCGCTACGTGGAGAGGAGGAGGCGGAAATGAAGAAGTGGTGGGTACGCGTACTCAAAGGACTGGGCATCGTTGTCGGGGTGGTGGTCGTGCTGGCCGTCGGCTTGGCCTTCTTCGTGCGGCTCACCTGGGATCGCCCGGTGAGTCGGCCGGCCCCCGACCTGACAGCCCCGACCGACGCCGAAGCGGTAACGCGGGGTATGTACTTGTACAACTACACCCAGGTCTGCTGGTTCTGTCACGGGTCCGCGGGCAGTCATAGCCCCGGAGAGCCCCAGGCTGGAGGCCGTGAGTTCGACGCCACCAACGTCGGCCCTGGCTTCGGCTATCTGTACGGGTCGAACATCACGCCGGACCCCGAGACGGGGATCGGGGGTTGGTCGGATGGCGAAGTGGTCCGCGCTATCCGGGAGGGCATCGACCGAGAAGGGCGTCTGATCTTCCCTATCATGGAAGCCGAGTGGTACCACGGCATGAGTGACGAGGATGTTCTGGCTCTGGTGGGCTACTTGCGCTCGCTGCCGCCGACACGCAACGAGGTGCCGGTCGATCAATTGTCCTTCGCCGCCAAGGCGTTGATGGCGCTGGGAATGATCGAGCCTCAGCCGCCGGTCCTCGAACCTGTGGTGGCGCCGCCCAGAGGCGCAACCGCCGAGTATGGCGAATACTTGGCCTTGCACGGCTCCATGTGCGCCGGCTGCCACACTCCGCGCAGCGCCAGTACCGGGGTGTACGACATGAGCCGACCTTTCGGTGGCGGCGACTTCCTGATCCAGGAAGAAGGACTCGACACCACCGGCCCGAACCTCACGCCGGATGCAGCCACGGGAATCGGTGACTGGTCCGAGGAGCAATTCGGGACCGCGATGCGCACCGGGGTCAGGCCGGATGGCACGGTGATGGTGACCTTCATGCCTTGGCCGGCTTACGCTCATTGGACCGACGATGACCTGCGCGCCGTCTGGCTATATCTGCGGTCGCTGGAGCCCGTTGCCCACGAAGCACCGGCGTCGGTGCTGACCGGAACAGCCGCCACCGGAACGGGCGCTGAGCGGGGCGAGGGACTCTACGGAGTGTACTGTGCGACGTGCCACGGCGGAAGAGGGACTGGAAGCCTCCTCACCGAGACCCCCTTGAGAGACGCGGCGCCTGGTCTGGATGAGGCCGCGTTGGCCACGCTTATCGCCGAGGGTCTGTCGGATATGCCTATGCCTGGGTACGGGGCGACGCTGACTGAGGAGCAAATAGCAGATCTGGCGGCCTTCATTCGCACCTGGTAAACGCGCATGGACAATGGGGGCAGTGGCACGCCGTGGTCTGGCTCCGTGTGGCCCAGAGGACGCCTGGTGGGCGTGCACAGGTGCGGACGACCAGCGTGCCACATTGGTCAGAGCCCTGATCCTCGGCGGGGATCGAGCCGCGGGCCTGACCGGAGTCGTCGCCGCCGGATCAGCAGGCGAGCTACTGCCAGTAGTGGAGGCGATTATCGATAGCTTGCAATTCGCAGGGAGCTAGCGAATGCCGCGCCGCTTTGGCCCTGGTCTCGAGATCAAGCGTATCGCCGGAAGTCATACGCCTAGAACAAGGAAGAAAGAGTTGACCATGCAAAGATTGCCTTATCCCCTCACGATTCTGCTGTTTGTAGGCTTCTTTGGCATCGTGAGCTGCGCACTCCTGCCCACACCGGAAGCGCGGGTAGGCATACAGCTCTGGTCCAATGAAGAGATAGTAGCCCCTGGCGAGTGTTCCATCGTCCATTGGGACGTGTCGAATGCCGAGGGAGATTCGGTCTTCTTCAACGGAGAGGAGGTCCTCTCCGCGGGCCAACAGATGGTGTGCCTGGAAGAGACCACAGCCTTCAAAATCGTTGTGCTGGCACCGTCGGGACCGTCTGAGAAAAGCCTGACCATCTACGCGGCCGATGGTTCTGCCGTTGCGGAGCCGACGACCTCGGCTGTGGGGCCACTCTTGGGCACACCAGCACCCATGGCTACGCCCACTATGCC
>CAZQDO010000656.1:0-2445 GCA_964592085.1 uncultured Anaerolineae bacterium
GCTATGGCCTGGAGCGATGGGCCAGTCTTCACCCTGTTAATTAGAGATTTCACAGCCTTTATTGAAAACATCTTCTCACCTCCGTGTTGGTAACAATCATGACCGCGGTTTCCGATTCTTAGTTGGATTGGTTACCACCCCCTTGTGAATCTGTGTTTGATGGCGCCATCGGTAGCTCGCCTGAACCAGGTGGCCTACTGCTCAAAGAGATCCAAAATCCGCCGAGCCATCTTATCGCGATTTGCCGGAGTGACTTCGATGACAGTGACCTGGGGCAAAGCCTTGACGCTATCGGCCCAGGGGTGAGAGGCCAGGGCGATGGTTCCCAGCACGGGCTTATGGCTGTGGATGGCCTCCCAGACCGCGTCCTTGAAGGGCCTGGAGAAGAGCTCCATCTTGCCGATCTCGTCAACGACCACGTAGTCCTTCTGGGCAACAGCCTCTCGGATGGCCGTCACGCCGATGGCCTCCAGGTCTGCCAGGTTAACGCCGTATTTGCTGACCCGCATCCGGCTCTTGATGCTCACGTGGGCCAGAATGCCCTCCTGCCCCTCCAAGGTTACGATCCTGAACCCTTGTCGCCGACCCCGCTCCCTCATCTCCTCGGTATAAAAGCCGCCGGCCTGACCCGCCAGCCTCCTCACCACGTCCTTGATGACGGTCGTCTTGCCCACCCGGGGCTTGCCGGTCAACAGAATGGTCTTCCCCATGCTGGTGTCAGTATAGCACAAATTGACCAAATTGCAAAACTGGGGCAAACGCTCGACGAGCCTCACTGGGCACGATCGTTCTGACCGATTGCACCGCTTTGACCCTCCCAATTTGAGCTTTTGATAGGGTGTGATATAATATGAGCTAAGAAGAATCGTTTCACGTGAAACATTCCGAGGGCCGTGGCTGAGACCTGCGACTTCGAAGGAGGTCCATTTCGTACCGACTTTTGGGAGGGGTTGAAGCGGGAATACGAGGACTTGGCGGAACGACTTGCCTTTCACAAGCTTTTGCCCTCCGTCGCCACTCGTCTAGCGGAGGTGAGAGAAATCGTTTCACGTGAAACATTCCGAGGGCCGTGGCTGAGACCTGCGATTACGAGGGAAGTTCATATCGTACCGACTTCTGGGAGGGACAGGGGCGGGAATACGAGGACCTGGCGGAACGACTTGCCCTTGGCAGGCTCTTGCCCCCGGCCGGCGCTCGTCTGGTGGAGATTGGGGCTGGTTTCGGTCGCCTGGTAGACCTGTACGATGGCTACCAGCAGGTCATCCTGTTGGACTACTCCAAATCCATGCTGCGCCAGGCCCAGGAGCGATTGGGGCGAAATGGGAAATACATCTACGTTGCTGCTGACCTGTATGGTATGCCCTTCGTAGATTCCCTCTTCGACACCACCGTGACCGTGCGGGTGCTGCACCACATACAGAACATCCCCGCCGCCTTCCAGGAGATTCAGCGGGTGCTCAGGCCAGGGGGAGTCTACGTTTTAGAATACGCCAACAAGCGCCACCTCAAGGCCGTCCTGCGCTACCTGTTGGGCCCTCAGAGCTGGAGCCCCTTTGCCCCTGAGCCCTACGAGTTCGTCGAGCTCAACTACGACTTCCATCCAGCCTGGATGAACGCTCGATTGCGGGAGGCTGGTTTCGCCATCGGGCGGGAGCTGGCCGTATCCTCCTTTCGCCTCCCCTTCCTGAAGCGCCTCATCCCGCCTTGCTCCCTGGCCGCTTTGGATGGGCTATTGCAGGGCCCCACAGCCTCGTTGAAGTTGGCCCCCAGCGTCTTCGTGCGGGCCAGGGCGGAAAAGGAGACTGCCCAAGCCGAGGGGCAAGGCTTCTTCCGCTGTCCAGGCTGTCACGGAACCGACCTGATCGAGACGGGGGAGGCATTGACCTGTCGGGGGTGTGGGCGAGGGTGGGCCATAGACGATGGCATTTACGACTTCAAAGAGCCTGTTGCTCCTTGAGTTCTCTTGCTTGAAACTGCTAACTGTAGTATACTTACGGTGTATTCAGGCACTGCTCGCCCACAGAGCGTGAAGATCGCTGATTACGGGAGGGAATCTGCTGTGAACGATAGTGAATTCAGTAACAATAGTCGCGAATCCGGTGTGCTTACCAGCCTTTATGAAATCGGACTCGCTCTAACATCGGAAAGGGATTTCGCAACTGTGTTGGAATTGGTGGGTGAGAGTGCCCGCCACGTCCTTGGGGCAGACATCGCAACTTGCTATTGGTATGACCGGGAGACTGGTGCCTATGGTCTCGCGGCCGATGTAGGAAATAAGTTCGCCCCCACGCTAAATCGCACTCCCAGAGAGGATGGCCCTACTGCTACTATCATCCGCAATGCTCAGTCGCTGATTTCCAATGATGCCCAACACGAGGATACGCCATATAAGCCGAGTCTCAACACATAGTTGACACTTTCACTGGTCGTTTTTAGCTTTCAGGA
>CAZQDO010000657.1:0-2441 GCA_964592085.1 uncultured Anaerolineae bacterium
ATGACCTGCTCTGGGGTCATCGACGCCATCGCCCAGGAACAGGTCTGGTTTGACGGCGGAGCCGACAACGTCCCACCGGGTGATTGTCCCCTGCCCAGCACCGATGCGGAAGTAGACACCGAGGCTTATCGCGAGTCGCTCTCCGAACCCTGCCGGCGCTACTTTGACGGCGACCCTGACGGCACGCTCCACGTGAGTAGCGAGGAGTTCCTCCACTATCTGACTTTGGCGCAGCGCCAAGGCGTATCTATTCTTACTGTAGACTATGCGCTGGACCCAGAGAACATCGCCTGGATTTACGAAACATCACGAAGCCTGGGCTTCGTGCCCTTTGTCAGCGACCGGGCGCTAGATCGATACGTCGAGCCGGTGCCATGACATGCCATGGGAGGGAAAGAAGCTGACAAACGGGGTACAAGGCGCTCATTCAGGAGGTCAATCCAGTGTGGTGAGGCTAACTGCTGGAGACCGCCCCAGGTCAGGCACGGACAGATGTTTCTACAATCGAGGCTCATGCTGTGCCTCACACGAGTGCCGAGGCACCGATCACCAGAGCATGAACAAGGGAGATGGAAGACGATAGATGAATAGAAGGACAATCTGGATAGGGTTGGTGGCCACAGCCCTTTTGGCTCTGGCGTGTAGCCCTCTGGCCGGAGTCCTGGGAGAGCAAGAAACGCAAGAAGGGTCGAACCCGCCCTCGATCGAGGAAGCGACTGCTTCTGCGACTCCACCGCTCGCGCCAGCGCCATCGGACTCTGCTACATCTAGCGTAGGCCTCCGGGCTTCACCCCAGGTGGCCGGGTGTGTGGTCTTTCCTGCCGACAACGTGTGGAATACACCGGTGGACGCGTTACCAGTGGACGAGAATTCTGATGCATATGTCGCCACCATCGGGGCGGACGGTAATCTCCAGGCCGATTTTGGATCTGGCGATTGGCCGGAGGGCTCCGGAGCTCCTATCGGTGTGCCCTATACTGTGGTGGACGCTGCTCAGGAGAAGGTATCCGTCACGTTCGAATACGATGACGAGAGTGATCCTGGTCCCTATCCACTTCCCGCTGACGCGCTGGTTGAGGGAGGTCCGGATGGCGATGGCGACCGGCACGTCCTCGTCGTAGACCGCGACAACTGCATCCTCTACGAGCTGTTCTATGCGTTCCCTCAGCCTGATGGGAGTTGGCAGGCGGGTTCCGGTGCTATCTTCGATCTGAACTCAAACGCCCTGCGGCCGGAGGGTTGGACCTCAGCCGACGCGGCCGGGCTGCCTGTGTTCGCGGGCCTGGTGCGCTACGATGAAGTGGCCCAGGGTGAGATCAATCATGCGCTGCGCTTCACAGCTCCCCAGACGCGCAGAGAGTACATCTGGCCAGCGCGCCACTACGCGTCGGACCTGACCGGAGACGAATATCCTCCGATGGGTCAACGGTTTCGGCTGAGAGCTGACTTCGATCTCTCAGGCTTCTCGCCCGATGTCCAGGTCATCCTACGGGCGCTCAAGAAGTATGGTATGATTCTGGCTGACAACGGCTCGAGCTGGTTAATCTCCGGCGTGCCCGACGAGCGTTGGGACAACGAGGTATTGGGCGAACTCCGCCGGGTCCAAGGTTCGGATTTCGAGGCGGTTGACGTATCGTCTTTGCTGGTGGACCCCGCTTCAGCACAGGCTCAGGGCGCCGAACTTCCTGCTCCTATTCCCCGTTCGACCGAAGGGGTCTCTGAATCCGCCGGAGGCGGCTACATTACCTACTCATTGCCCGAGGGCCATGTCTACCGCATTGAGGCCCGGGATGGAGCCACTCCGGAAGACATCAGCTTGGCCTTGGATCGATTGGCGCCCGGCTCAGAGGAT
Source organism: uncultured Anaerolineae bacterium (assembly GCA_964592085.1). GTDB lineage: Bacteria > Chloroflexota > Anaerolineae > VGOG01 > VGOG01 > CAZQDO01. The sequence continues at coordinate 1,853 of CAZQDO010000657.1, forward strand.
GGACAGCTCAACATCTCGCCCGACGGTGCGTGGCTGGTCTTGAATACGGACCGGTTTGACCAGGAATGCGTGGGCTGGCCCTGCCTGGCCATTGTGCCTGGCGACCTGTCAAGTGGAGAGGCGGTGCGGAGCAATGGCGAACTCACCCACCCGGAGGGTTTTGCTGCCGTGGCATCTGGCGGCAACCTCATCGTGTATGCATTAGGAGATGGCCCTCACGAGTTGGACTTGTGGTCTGTTACCCGCTCCGGAGGTGGCTGGAGCGCGCCGCTGCTGCTCACAGGCGACTCGCCGTACGCCTGGAACAGCCAGCCTGCTGTTGCAGCCGACGGGACCGAAATCGTCTTCGATTGTGGCGATGAACCCTATGGCCAGGAGGGCACATCCATCTGCGAGGTGAGCACTGACAGTGGTGGCTTCCGCGTGGTGCTGAGCCCTGCTCAGGGTCCAGGTGGCTCATCACAGAACGCCTTGCATCATGGGGACTACGCACCCGACGGCAGTATCGTCTTTGAGGCCGACTGGGATGGCGAACAGATTTGGCGCCTCCCTGCGGGGGCGACGGAGCCGGTCAGGGTGGCCGCTGATT
>CAZQDO010000658.1:0-2437 GCA_964592085.1 uncultured Anaerolineae bacterium
GTAGGTGGGTGGGGAGATGCTACTCTGGGCAGGGGTGTACGTTCCCGCCCGATCCATGTCTTCTGCATCCACCAGTAGGACGATGGGCAATTGCAGCGCTTCGGACCAGGAGAAGGCATCCAGCACTTGGCGATATGCGTCCTGCACTTGCAGGGTTCGATGTGGAATTCCGATCCCCCTTACGAGTGCAGCGATGTCGAGGACGCTGTCCGAGTGCTTGCCAAGCTTGTCATCCGGCACCAGGATCACGAATCCGGCCGTCGTTCCTGCCATCAAAGAGTCCACCACGCTGTTGGCTGCCTTGGCAAATCCATGGGCTTTGATCATCGTGGCTGACCGTTGTCCCACCAGGCTGGCGCCGTGGGCAATGGAATACGCCACCTCCTCGTGAAAGGAGTGGGGATGGCGACGGCCACTGATCTCGCGAAACGCATCGAAGACCTGGGTGCCCCCAAAGCCGGGAACGTTGGTCACAACGCCTGCCCCAGCGTCGTGGATGGCATGGGCCATAATCTCAGCAACGCTTGCTCGCATCTCAAGCCCTCCGTTACTACAAGATCATCTCCATCTCGATTTCGTCACGGATCGGGATGCCGTGTTCGCCGGTGAGGGGTATCTCCGGCTTCAGGCGGCGCGAATCCGCGATGGCGTCTCGGTACACCCGCACCAGCGAGAAGCCTCTCTTCTGCCAAAAGCGCAGGGCGGTGAGGTTGTCGTTGGTGGTGATCAGCCAGAGGCGCTTGCAGCCAGCATCAACAGCGGCCTCGCGCACTGCTTGGACGAGAGCGGTACCGATGCCCTGACCCTCAACGAGGCTGTTGAGAGTGGTGATTTCGCAGGCGTTCCCTTCGACGCGATAGGTGATCAAGCCTGCCCGTTCCCGGTGGTAGATCGCAACGTAGCCAGGTAGCCTGGTTGCGTCGTGGAGCCGCCCGCGAGTCACCTGGACGGTGGAGCCCCAATGCTCGCGAAGGAGTGTCTCTATCCACAGGCGATCATCCGCGTTTGTCGGTCTAATTTCTATCATCATAAGTCCGTGAAAAGTCAGTCATCCCTCGCCGAACAGTATCATGAAGGGCAGGCCGTCTCCGCTCCTCTGAAACGTCTGCACTGGCCGGAAGCCGGCCTTCCCCCACACCCGTAGCGCGCGCTGGTTGAACTCGGCTACTGTGACGCGAAACGAGGTCAGCGGAAAGGTGCGGCGGGCGAAATCCAGCACGGCGTTGACGTAGACGAAGCCGCGCCCTTGCCCCGTCAGGTCGGGCCGCACCCCCAGACCGATGTCCAGCGCGGCAGTGCTGTAGTCGCCCCCGGGCACCTGTGCATCCTGCCCAAAGCAGCAATAGGCCGCCAGGCCACCATCCTCGTTGGTGAGGGTGTAATAAGCGTTCTGAGGGTCGAGCAGGAGCAACATTTCTTTCTCCGCTTCGTCGGGAGCTATGTTGTAGATGTCATAAGGTGCATCGTAGCGCCACTCTGGGACAATACGGGCACTGGCTTCGTCCATGGGGCGGAATGTGAAGGGCATAAGTCTTTGGCCTCCTGATCAGTCTCTCACTTCAGCAGGGCTTTCACCGATTCAATTTCCTCTGGAAAGCTCTTGAGCAATCTGTTCTTCTTTAGATTCTGCTTAACTATCCACTGCACGTCGGAGTTCTGTGAACCGACAAGTTGGGCCATGAGCTCAAAGCCCTCCTCGGGAACTGCGCAGACAACAACACTCAATGTGTAGCCTAGCGCCTTTCTCAGTATCCTGAACTCCTCGGATTTGCGATGTTTGACTTCGAGCACTTGATCAAAGATGTTCCTGTGCAGTTGTAAAGCCGAAAGGGCGATTTCTTCTTCCTTCAATATGGCGGGTTCGGCGACTGCCGCCGCTGCTGCTCTCATCTCAAGCAAATCCCCGTGGGTGACCCATCCCTCCAATTCCCTCAAAGTGTCTCGGCTCCGTTTGGCCAGCAATCGCTGAAGCCCAAGGCACACAGCCTCTCTCATCCGCCATCTCGGATCATTTGCCAGTGCTCTGAGGGTCATCAATGCCTTTTCAAAGAATCCTGAAGATACCGAACCGATGGAGCCAATCCCCACAGCTCCACAGAAGGGAATGAGCTCTCGCGGGTCGTTGACAGGAGCCTCGTCTGCTGAGACGGCAGTCATGTTCAGGCAAAGCCCCCACAGGTTTTCGTCCTCTTTCTCAGCGTAATCCTCGACCAGGTCGGCAAACGCAATGGCCAGCTCCAGGTTCCCTCTTGGGCTCGGGAGGTTGCTGTTGGATACGATGTATTCCATCAACCTCTTGGTATCGCCACTGCCAGCAAGCTCATCAAATAGGGCGATCAAATCTCGTCTGTGGTTCTCTTTTTTACTCATTTCACATAAAATCCAATGCCGTTCAGTGAAGCACCGGGTAAGCCAGGCCCGAGACGTATTTCTTGCC
>CAZQDO010000659.1:0-2430 GCA_964592085.1 uncultured Anaerolineae bacterium
CAGTCACTACCTTCCAGCCCGCCTCATCCTCGGCAATCATGTCCTCTTCCTGGAGCAACATCCCGCCCCGCACACCCCTCATCTCCCCTGCTAGATCTTCTGTGTCCAGCATCTCCAGCAGGCGGCAATTGGGGCGCTCGGCCAGAACTTCCAATGCCTCGGCGGTAAAGGCAGGGGCAGCAATGGCTTCGACGAAGAGATCACCCAGGGCCAGGGCCACTTCCCCATCGAAAGGGCGATTGGCAGCGATGATGCTCCCGAAAGCGGAGACAGGGTCACTGGCCAGGGCCGCGTGGAAAGCATCAGTCAGATTTACGTCACTGGCCACGCCGCAGGGGTTGCTGTGTTTGATGATGGCCAAAGTGGGGGCGGTGAAGTCGCTGGCGATCCGCCAGGCAGCGTCCAGGTCGAGGATGTTGTTGTAGGAGAGAGCCTTGCCCTGCAACAGGTTACCTCCCAGCGGACTCTCAGCTTCACCTAAGCTGTAGAGGGCAGCCTGCTGGTGGGGATTCTCCCCGTAGCGGAGGTCCGCCAGCTTGGTCAAGTTGAGATGAAGTGCGTCTGGGAAGGTCCCTTTCTCGAAACAAGTGGTCAGGTAGCGGCTGATGGCAGCATCGTAGCTGGCCGTGTGGCGGAAGGCCTTCAGTGCCAGGCGTTGACGAGTGGTGGTAGAGAGGTCGCCCTGCTCTTGCAATTCGGCCAGGACGGTGGCGTAGTCGGCGGGGTCAGAAACTACGCCCACGTAGGCGAAGTTCTTGGCCGCCGCTCTGAGCAAAGCCACGCCGCCGATGTCAATCTGCTCGACGGCCTCAGCGAGCGTTGTCTCCGGCCTGGCAACGGTCTGGGCAAAGGGATAGAGGTTGACTACCACCAGATCAATGGGGGCAATACCCTGGGCCTCTAGCTCCACCAGGTGCGCCTGCTCACGGCGGGCCAGAATGCCGCCGTGAACAGCCGGGTGAAGCGTTTTGACCCGCCCGCCCAGGATCTCAGGGAAGCCTGTGACATCCTCTATCGGACACACAGCAAGTCCCGCTTCTCTAAGGACGCGAGCCGTGCCGCCGGTGGCGACCAACTCCACGCCCAGCTCGGTCAAGCCCTGGGCGAATTCCACCAGGCCCTCTTTGTCGGAAACGCTAAGTAGTGCTCGTTTGATCTTCATACGAATTAGTTCCTCCTTCAGTCCGGTTTGAAACGCCTGGTCAGTTCATTTTCCACATCGGCCAACTCAATGTCGCGATAGGCCAGGAGCACCAGGGTATGATAGATGAGATCGGCCACCTCGTAGACCAACCGCTCGTCACCTTCCCCTTTGGCCGCCACGATGGTTTCCACCACCTCCTCGCCCATCTTCTTGAGAATCTCGTTCTCCCCGGCGGCGAAAAGGTGACAGGTATAGGAGCCTTCCTTGGGGTTTACTTTGCGGTCTTGAATGACGTTGAACAAGTCTGCTAGTATCGTGCTCATCCCCAGTTAGTCCTTGGTCACTTGGTCGAGTGGTCAGGTCGCCCTTGGTCCGGTGGTCACGCAGTTCGAGGACCAAAGACCAACTGACCATCCGACCATTTGACCAAACAGCGATAGAAGCAACTTTGTCGCCCGGTGTGGCAGGCGGGGCCGCGCGGCTCGACACGGAGCAGCAAGGTGTCAGCATCGCAATCGTAGCGGATTTCCACGATACGCTGGGTGTTGCCGGAGGTGGCTCCTTTGTGCCATAACTCCGACCGGCTGCGACTCCAAAAATGCGCCTCGCCCGTGGAAATGCACTGTTCCAGGGCCTCCCGGTTCATGTAGGCCAGCATCAGCACCTGACCTGTACGCGCGTCCTGGACGATAGCGGGCACCAGGCCCCGCTCGTCCCATTTGATCTCAACTTTCAATTCCATCAGTCACTCTCCATTGTTACAACCTAACCGGCACCCCGCGCGCCGCCAGATACTCCTTCACCTGGGCGATGGTCAACTGCTTATAGTGGAAGAGGGAAGCGACCAGAGCAGCATCGGCCTTGCCAACGGTGAGAGCCTGGTGGAAGTGCTCCAGCTTGCCCGCCCCACCTGAGGCGATGACGGGGATAGATACAGCTTCGGCGATGGCGCGAGTTAACTCGATATTGTAGCCCTCCTGGGTGCCATCGCAGTCCATGCTGGTGAGCAGGATCTCCCCTGCCCCCCGCTCATCCACCTCTTTAGCCCACTCCACAGCATTGAGCCCCATAGGCGTGCGTCCACCGTTGATGTAAACTTCCCACTGAGGAGCCCCAGTCCGTTCAATCCCCATGTCCGTTGTTCCCACTCGTTTCCCATCAATCGCCACCACGATGCACTGGCTGCCAAAGTGCTTCGCCCCTTCGGTGATCAACGAGGGGTTCTGGACAGCAGCGGTATTGATGGAAACCTTGTCGGCGCCGGCCATCAGGATGGCCCTGATGTC
>CAZQDO010000660.1:0-2403 GCA_964592085.1 uncultured Anaerolineae bacterium
CTCTTCGTCGGCGACGAGGTCCTGATCGGCACCGCCATCACGCCCGATGCGCTGCTGGCATTGGCCGAGAAGTACGCATCCACCGGCGCGGAGCGGGTGTGGGCCGACTTCAACGCCGAGGAAGGCGAGCAAAGCATCATCGAGCGCTTCAGGTCCTTCGGCGTCTTCACCGTGGTCTTCGCCGGCCTGGTGGATGGGCTCAACCCCTGCGCCTTCGCCACGCTCATCTTCTTCGTCTCCTACCTGACCCTGAGCGGGCACAAAGGGCGGGAGGTTCTGGCGGTGGGGGCGGCTTTCACCCTGGGTGTGTTCCTGGCCTACCTGGTGGTGGGATTGGGCTTCTACAAGGTGCTCGATCTGCTGGGCGACCTGCTGACCACCCTGGGGCGCTGGGTGTATGGCCTGACCGCCCTCTTGTGCGCTGCCCTGGCGGTGTTCAGCTTCCTCGACTACCTCAAGGCCCGGCGGGGCGAGATGGGCGACATGGCGCTGAACCTGCCCCACGGGCTGCGGATACGCATCAACGCCGTCATCCGCAAGGGGCGCAAATCGCAGGCCTTCGTGGCAGGGGCCTTCGTCACCGGCGTGGTGGTCTCGTTCCTGGAGCTGGCCTGCACGGGTCAGGTCTATCTGCCGACCATCATTTTCGTGATCAGCCAGCCCGAGATGCAAGTACGCGCGCTCCTCTTCCTGCTGCTCTACAATCTGCTCTTCATCCTGCCCCTGGTGGTGGTTTTCTTCCTGGTCTACTATGGCACGGCTGGCTCGAAGCAATTGACCCGCTTCCTTCAGCAGCGGGCGGCGACGGTCAAGCTGGGGATGGCGCTGCTCTTCGCAGCGCTGGCGACCTGGCTGGCCGTCGGTATCGTGGCATAAGGAGGAAATCGGCATGAAACGCTTCCTGGAGTTTCTCTACAGCCTGCACCCCTTTCTGCTGTCATCCATCGCAAGCGTGCTGACCATTGCGCAGATTATCCTGGCTTTCTTCTTCAACCAGCCTGGCTCTGAGGCCCTGGAGTGGACTGGATGGATCTGCTTGTGGACGTCGGCCATCTTTGGCGTGCTCCCCATCATCACCTTTCGCAGGAAGGGCGGCGTGGCGAAGGGAGAAAGCTACATGAAGACCACGGTGCTGGTGGACACCGGCATCTACGCCATCGTGCGCCATCCGCAGGGGGGCACGGCCTGGCTGTTGATCAACCTGGGCGTGATGCTGATCGCGCAGCATTGGACCAGCGTGGCTCTGGGCCTGGTTTCGATGGGCCTGGTCTACGCAGATGCCCTCAAAACCGACCAGTCCTGCATCGAGAAATTTGGCGATGACTACAAGCGATATATGGAAAGGGTGCCACGGGTGAATTTCGTGGCGGGCATCATCCGACTGGTACGGCGTTGAAGCAGCACATTGGACGTTCTGAAATTGACTTCTGCCTTAACCTGTGGTAGAATAGCGGCGTAAATCGAAATGTAGCCCCATCGCAGCCCTCATTACAGCAATTGTAGTTCACCGAGGAGGGTAGCATGAAAGATTGACAGCCGACCTCTTGCCTGGGAGTGATCTTGGTAGGTGGTCGGCTGTTCTGTTTGTGCAAGCACTGCCGTTGGAACATAGTCGTGTTGGATCATCACCCACGGCAGCACCGACGTACGCTACGTAGGCAGTGTTGACCGTGGCGATGCCCCGAAGTATAGAAACTTTAAGGAGAAAGGTCATGAATCGACAACCTGTAAGCTCAAGCAACCTACGTTCAGTGGGCTACGACAGTTCCACCAACACCCTGGAAATTGAATTCAATAGCGGTGGTATCTACCAGTACTATGGCGTGCCTCTTGTCGTCTATCAGAAACTGATGAATGCACCCTCACACGGAAAGTACTTTCATGCTCACATCAAGGGTGTCTATCCCGATACTAAAATCAGATAACCGCTAAAGCATGTGTGATCAACCAAGGCAACCTCGATCATGTCGAGTTCCCAAAGAGTATCAAGGTCGCCTCAATCGAATCAAGGGAAAACGACTTTATGCGCCTAGCGAAACTTGAGGTACGAGGTTTCCGTTCTCTCGAACAAGTAAAGGTTAACTTCGACCAGTTGACTATGCTCATCGGCGGAAATGATACAGGCAAGAGTTCGATTCTTGACCTGTTGGATATCGTTCTCAACAACCAGAGACCAGATAATGACGATTTCCATTGCCCCCTAGGAGAGCAAGCCTGCGGTATCATTGAAACCATCTTAGAGTTCCGCTTGGACGCGGATAGGGACGCCGCTGCACAAGAATATGCTGTGGATGATAGCCTGAGAATTCGCAAAGTCTATACGCCAACCAGTGCTGAAACGTTCTATTGGGGCGAACATCCAGCGGACGAGCGACTGACGCAGGACTTTGAAAGAATATCAGC
>CAZQDO010000661.1:0-2398 GCA_964592085.1 uncultured Anaerolineae bacterium
TATCTCCCGGCGGCTAGCGCTGGTGTGCCGGTCAGAGGACCGGTGACCAGTCCGAGAACGTTGTCCGGGCCCAACGGGTCTACGCCGGGCGCCATGCGCTCGTAGAGGACCCTGGCCCCGACCCCGTATCCCCCTATGAAGGTTCTCAGCAGAGCCTCATCCGGAGTCTCTTCTGCTACCTCACCTAGCGACAAATCGATGTTCAAGAACCGCCCAATATACCCGCAGGCCTTGGTCACGTATTCCTCCTGGCTCGGGTGACATGGCGCTAATCTTGCCGAGATCATGATTGGCGAGTATTCGCCTCTATCGCGGGTATCGGATATCCTCGGACTGCAACCCCCAACTATCCGCCTGCCACCCGTGGGTCAAAGGCGTCGCGGGCGCCGTCGCCAATCAGGTTCAGGGCCAGGACCACGCTAAGCATCGCCAAGCCAGGAAAGGTCGTCAACCACCAGTTGTAGAACTTGTACCGGCCCGAGGAGATCATGGCGCCCCACTCCGGCGTCGGCGGCACCACCCCCAGCCCTATGAAACTCAGCGCAGCGATGAAGATGATTACCAACCCGGCATCGAGGGATGCCTTGACAATGCTCGATACTATGGCGTTGGGCACTACGTGGCGGGACAGAATCCGATGGCTAGGCGCGCCCAGACACACCGCAGCGAGGACGTAATCCTCGTTTTTCAGTCTCAACACCTCGGAACGCATGAGGCGGGCGTACTCGGGCCACCAGACGAGCGTGACCGCCATCATGGCATTCCGCAGGCTGGGTCCGAGCACCGTGGCGATGGCCAAAGCCAGTACAATGGCGGGAAAGGACAGGGTGACGTCGGCGATGCGCATCACCAACATGTCGACCACGCCTCCCAGGTATCCGGCCAGCGCACCCAGCGATGATCCGATGACCAACTCCAGCAGAATCACCGCCAGGCCAGCGGATATCGAAATGCGGGCCCCGTACAGCACGCGGCTCAGCACATCGCGACCCAGTTCGTCGGTGCCAAAGGGGTGTGCTGCCGAAGGGCGCGCCAGCCGATTCTCCACCTGTTGAATCAGTGGATCGTAGGGGGCGACCAGAGGGGCCGCTGTGGCCGCAGCGACCCATATCAACATGATCACGAGACCAAGCACGGCCATTGGGTTTCTGGTCAGGGCGCGGATGCTGCGCCGCCATGGCGAGTCTGCTGCTCTTCTCCCACTGGCCACAGCATCGGACTCGAAGAGAGAGGCCTTCAATTCCATCGCACGCGCACCGCATGACTTGTCAACATGCTAGGCCTGCCGGATGCGGGGATCGACTATCCCGTAGGTAATGTCTACGATGAGGCTGCTGACCATGAAGACCAACGAGACCACCAATGTTGTGCCCATCACGGCCGGCAGGTCCAGATTCCGCGCGGCCGCCACAGCGTAAGTGCCGATGCCGGGCCAGGAGAAGATGGCCTCGGTCATGATCGAACCGGTCAGCAGCCAGGCTACCTCCAGACCGATGATCGTGAGGGTCGGGATCAGCGCGTTGCGCAAAGCGTGCCTGACGACCACCACCCTGGGAGGGAGCCCCTTGGCATGGGCTGTGCGGACGTAGTCCATCTGGAGTGCCTCTAGCAGTGAGGCGCGCGTGATGCGGGCGATGAGCGCCAGCGAAAACCAACCCAGGATCACAGCCGGCAACACCAAGTGAGCGAGCGTGCTGGTGAAGGCAGCCATGTCGCCCGCGATCAGAGAGTCGACTAGCAGCAGCCCCGTTGTTCTCGCTGGAATGCTCATGTGGGGGTCAAGCCGCCCCGGTCCAGGTAGGACCTCGAGCCGGAAATAGAAGAGGTAGAGCACCACCAACCCCGACCAGAAGGGCGGGATTGAGGCTCCCAGCAGCGAGAAGAGCCTCGCTAGATGGTCCACCCAGGTACCCGAGTAGACGGCAGCCAACACACCCAGCGGCAATCCTACGATCAGCGAATAGGTGAATGCGGCAAGCGCCAGCTCGATTGTGGCGGGTAGGGCTGCCTCCAGGTCCTGGGCTACCGGGCGTTTGGTCTTGAACGAAACCCCCAGGTCACCATGCCCCAGGTTTGAGAGGTATCGTAGATACTGCAGCGGCAACGGTTGGTCGAGGCCCCATTTCTCGATCGCAGCCTGGCGGATGTCTGGGTTGTGCAGAGCCTTGTGGGGCAGTATGATCGTCAAGGGGTCCGCGGGCACGATGTTGGAGACGGTGAACGTCACCAGGGTGACACCGATCACCATGGGAATCATGATCAGAACACGTCGCGCCACGTACGTAGTCATGATTGCGATGGGATTCCTTGATGAATGCCCGACAACCCTACTTCAATGGTGCGGATCAGGGCATCACAGCCCTGCTCCGCCTACCACTTCAATCACTCACTTCCACCC
>CAZQDO010000662.1:0-2372 GCA_964592085.1 uncultured Anaerolineae bacterium
TGTTTATCCTAATATAAATTAGGATGTTTCACTTGTCAAGCAGTGGCCACAGAAACAAGCAGTGGCCACAGAAACAAGCAGTGGCCACAGAACCTCTACAAACTACTCAAACACAGTTCCAACGTTTTTCCTATTGAAATTCTTGGTCTGATATGCTACGCTGGGTAAAGCTGAAGATTGTTGCCTCCTCTTCCCCTTACACCTCTCCAGGAGACATCGTATATAACCGATGATAAGCTGATGAGCGTGAAAGAGCTGGCGGAATATCTGAACGTCAACATCTCGACCGTGTATTCCTGGTCGCAGCAGGGCCAGATCCCGGCTATGAAAATTGGGACGATGTGGCGCTACCGCCGCTCGGAGATCGAGTCCTGGCTGGATTCACGCCGCAGCCCGCGACTTGAAGGCCAAGCCGCGGGCGGGATACGCTAATCTTCTCAGCATCGCGAAGGCCAAATTCACGACGCTCACCACTTTCTCATTGTTATCAGCGCAACATTATGGTATACTTACATAAAAGGGAAAACCCCTCGTTGGGGGCGAGGGGCCTCATAAATTTGCCGTGATCAGGCAGCGCAACCCGATCAGCATCTTGACTTACCCCAATATCTTACCACACCGGCGCGGCCTGGTCAAATAGGTCGCGCTATTGATTATCAAGGATGGGCGCCTTAATGTATCAGGATGGATAAACCATGCAGCTTCAACCTGGTCAACGCATCACCGCCCCCTTTCTCCCTGCCGTAGCCGAGGTCAAAAAGTTCCAGCCTCGCGCTGGCTATTTCCTCCTGGAAGTCGTCCTGGACGACGGCCACGATACCTACAAACCCCTGCGCATCACCGAAGATCAACTGGTCCAGATCCAGGTCCTGGACCGCAGTCCAGTCGCCTTGACTGATAATGCCGAGGACTTCTTTTTCCTCATCGAAGCTCACCGCATCCGCCTGGCTTACCAGTTCGACCCTCAACTGGCAGTCAGCATCTCCCAGGTGGATCCCCTGCCCCACCAGATCGAGGCCGTGTATCGCTACGCGCTGGAGTCGCCCCGCATCCGCTTCCTGATCGCCGACGATCCCGGCGCGGGTAAGACCATCATGGCCGGCCTGATCCTAAAGGAGCTGCAATATCGGCGCCTGGCCCGCCGGGTGCTGATCGTCGCTCCCGGCCATCTGAAGTACCAGTGGCAGCGCGAGATGAAAGAGCGCTTCGGGACATCCTTCGCCATCGTCGACCGGGCGCGGATGGAGTCGGCCTGGGGCGAGAACGTCTGGGAGGAACGCGATCACTGCATCACTTCCATTGACTTCGTCAAGCAAGATGCGGTCCAGGCCACCCTGCGAGGCACTCATTGGGACCTGCTCATCGTCGACGAGGCACACAAGATGAGCGCCTACGCCTACCCTTCGACTTCGCTCAGGGCAGGCCAGGGCCGGGAGCGGGTCAAGATCGACAAGACCAAGCGTTACCAGGTGGGCGAGGTCCTCTCCCGGCGCACCAACCATATGTTGTTTCTGACCGCCACCCCGCACCGCGGCGACGAAGAGAACTTCCGTCTCTTCCTGGACCTGTTGCGGCCCGGGTTCTTCGCCCGGACCGAGTTGCTCAAGGAGTCGGTTGAGAGCCAGGACAACCCGGTCTTCATCCGGCGGCTCAAGGAAGACCTGAGACGCTTCGACGGCTCGCCCATCTTCCCGCCGCGCCACGTGCATACTCTCCCCTTCCGTCTGACCGAGGCCGAAGCCGAACTCTATAACAGCGTCACGCGCTACGTGCAGGATTACTTCGACCGGGCCAAGGAGAACCGCAGCATCTCCTTCGCGCTGATGATCTTGCAGCGCCGTCTCACCTCCAGCACTTACGCCATTTACCAGTCGCTGCGACGGCGGGTGGCCCGCCTGGAGGAACTGCTGGATCTGCCCGAGAAGATCCGCCAGGACCAGGGGGACTACCTGCGTGCCCAGAGCATTAGTGATGAAGAGATGGAGGATATGGCCGAGGAGGAGCGGCTGGCCATCGAGGAGCGCCTGGAGCACCTGACCATCGCCCAAAACATCGACGATGTGCGCGTCGAAATCGCCCAGCTCGACCGGCTGATCGCCCAAGCCGATAAGGTGCGGGTGCAAGAGATCGAGAGCAAGCTAGTCGGCCTGCGCGATCACGTCCTGCGCCACCTGGGCGACCGTAAATTGCTCATCTTCACCGAGTTCCGGGACACCCTCGACTATCTGTCGGAAAGACTGCGCGCCTGGGGCTATCGTGTCATCACCATCCACGGCCAGATGAACATGGACGCCCGCATCCAAGCCGAGCACGATTTCCGGGATAACGCCCAGATTTTGGTGGCCACCGAGGCCGCTGGCGAAGGCATCAAC
>CAZQDO010000663.1:0-2368 GCA_964592085.1 uncultured Anaerolineae bacterium
TCGGCCGAAGGGTAGGCGACGCTTCAGCTACGGCCACGCTCGCAGATGGCGCTGCAGAGAGTGTCGAGCCTGACGCCCCACAACCGGCAATGATGAGACACAGAAGTGACAAGAAAGCCAGCCATATCCTGGTCATGGTATGCAACCTCTTCAAGAATAGACGTAGCCACAGGCTAACAGCTTCACCTCGCCAGCCCTGGCTAGTGCACCTCACTCTCAACCGGGCCATTACCGGTGGGCCGGTAGCCGCTGTCTGTCGTCAGCAAGATGCGATCCAGTCGCACTCCATCTTCTCGTTGCCACACGTGAAAGGCGGGTAAGCCCGGTTGTGTTACCTCGATTGTAACCAGGCCACCTTGGGCATCGCCGCGTGTCGCCGCCCAATCCCATTGCCTGGGCGTGAATCCGGTGAGGATAACACCGGGCTGGTCATCCAGCGACACGTAGAGGGAGTCCCCGGCTGCGTTGGGTGCATATCCTCGCAGCCAGACGGTATAAGCCATCAAGAGTGGGAGTGGGAGCAGGCTGCCGCCGTCGGTTCGCCCGGAACCGGCAACCAGAGGCGCCCGCTTGAACCCCCGCCGAAGCGGCGCAAAGCAAAAGGGCAGAGAAGAAATCTCCCCTGCCCTTTGCTGCCTGCTACCTGCTACTTGTTGGTGTAATGCAAAATCCCGTCCCCGACAGCCCAGCCTTCATACTCATTCAACATCAGGATGGCAGCCCCAAAACCACTAAGTGGTTTATCATATAGCTGCCACTGCCCATTTTGGTAATGCAGCATGGCTGTTCCCGCCATAAACCATCCCTCCTCAGCGCTCGACATATCCATTGCAGCCAGAGGCATATACTCGTCGGGCAGCACAACCTCATCCCAACTGCCATTACGATAACTCAGCAGGATCTCCTGGCCCATAGCCCACCCTTCGGTTTCGTTAAGCATCTGTATCTGCGACAAATACTCCCTGGGCGATAAGTCTGGAATCTCATCCTGCGACCAGATCCCATCTTTGTAGTGCCAAATCTCATAGGCGCTTATAGCCCATCCCTCGTGCTCATTGATCATATCTATATTTCCCACATCCGGACCGTCTACCTCATGCCACACACCGTCAGCGTAGTGAAGGAGGATCTTACCATCTACGTCGCCTCCAGAAATCCACCCTTCATTCTGGCTTGCCATGTCCACTTCCTGCAGATCTTTGGTTGTTGGGCTGGCAGCCAGTTGCCATGTGCCTTTGGCATAGTGCAAGATCGTACCCCCCCGCCCCACTGCCCAACCCTCTTCGGCGCTCACCATGTCAACGGCTTCCAGATTGACCTGGGTAGGACTGGATACCGGCTGCCACGCCCCGTTCTGGTAGTGCAAAATCGTGCCCTGCGACCCGACCGCCCAGCCGCCACCATCTTCTGACCACGCCAAGTCGATCAATCTGTAAGGAGTAGCCTCGCTGATTACCTGCCAGCTTCCTGCCTGGTAGTGCAGCAAGGTGCTGTATCCCCCTACCGCCCAGCCTTCCTCAGCGCTGACCATGTTGATGGAGGACAAGTTCCTGTGCGTGGGGCTGTCTACCGTCTGCCATCGTCCATTCTGCAAATGAAGGATGGTTCCTTGCGAGCCCACCGCCCAGCCTTCCTCAGCACTCACCATGCTCAAATCGCTGAGCCACTCGACGCCCTCTGGCAGATCGATTTCCTGCCAGGTTCCATCCTGGTAATGCAAGATGACGTCCCCGACTATCCAGCCTTCATCCCGGCCTGGCATCTCAATGTCAGAGAAATAGGTACTGTGGAGCTGTTTAATGTTCAGGGCTACTTCCTCCCAACGCCCGTTATGATAATGCAGCACGATGCCGTAGCCCGCCGCCCAGCCTTCTTCGCGGCTGACCATCGCAATTGTAAACAAGTTTCGCTCAGTGGGGCTGGGCTCAGCCTGCCACTCCCCCTCAGTGTAGTGATAGATCATCCCCTCGCTCGCCACCGCCCAACCTTCTTCAGGACCTAGCATGGCGATGTCGGTGACTCCTCCCTCAGGGAACAGAATCTCGTCCCAATCGCCGTCTTGGTAGTGAATCACCCCCTTGGTTGAGGTGCCCCAACCCTCACGGGGGGTAACCATTATCAGAGTCTTAAACGGGATACGTTCCGTGCGGGGGACATACTGCCAACGGGCGGATGTACTACTCAGCGCTGAATAGTGAAGAATGGGGCCATCCCAGTTGGCAGCCCAACCTTCGCTCGCACTGACCATACTTAAAAAGGATAGATGCGCATAGCACGCCAGTCCCCCACTCGGGTCGCATTGCCAGCTACTTTCACCCAGTGGGGTCAGGGTCAGCGAGGGGCGAATCACTGTGCGGACCGGGACGGG
>CAZQDO010000664.1:0-2364 GCA_964592085.1 uncultured Anaerolineae bacterium
CTTCTGGATCATTCGCGATCACCCTTACCCTGCTTGGTCTGACTCGCTGCACCATGCCCTGTTGACCCAACTCACGGCGATGCAAGGACAGCTTCCTTCCACGCTGGAACCCTATTTCCCGATCCCGCTGGGTCAGTATCATCTAGGATTGTATGCGCTCTCGGCCACGGTGCAAGGGCTGGCCAGGGTTCCGGCCCACACGGCGCTGCTATGGACCGCGCAGGCACTGAACGGGCTGTGCGGCCTGGGGGTCTATCTGGTGCTCGACCGGAAGGTGGGGCGCGTGGGGGCGGTAGTCGGTGCCGTGGTAGTGGGGTTGCTATCTCACCAGCCTGCGTTCTACGTCAACTGGGGGCGCTTCACCCAGATTGCCAGCCAGACGATCCTGTTGGCCGCCTGGCTGGTGACGTGGGAAGCGATCAGGGTGTGGAAGCTCCCATGGCAGGAGCACAGGGCCAGGATTTTGTGGAACACAGGGCTTGCTGCCGTGCTCACTGGAGCAGTGTTCCTGCTGCATTTTCGCGTGGCGGCATTCTACGTGCCCCTGGTGGTGATGAGCGTGGCATGGGAGTTGTGGAAAGCTCGCCGGGAGAAACGAGTTGCCTCCGTGATATGGGGGGCAATGGCTATTGGTGCTGCAACCTTGCTCGTCGTTACGCCTGATCTGTGGGAAGCCATGCGCATCTACGTGTCCACGGGCTTGAGCCAGATCAACTCAAATCAGCCTGTTACCGCGAGTGAATTCTCGGAAACGATACGCCGCTATTATGAATTTCCGTGGAGCAGTATGCCCTATTTGATAGCCCGCACCTGGCTGATGGTTCTCGGTGGTATTAGCATCGCGGTCGGCTTGCTGAAACGTAGCAAATTAGTGATCGTCTCTCTTTTGTGGACCCTTGTACTGTATCTTCTAGGAAACGCCTACATCCTGGGGCTGCCACTCCTGGGCTTTACTAACCTGGGAGCTGTTTTGGTTATGCTGTATTTGCCCATGGGGTTGGTCATTGGCGCTGCTACGGAGGCGGTATTGACGCTTTGCGGGGCACGCTGGCGCAAGCGAAGTGTTCGGTGGGTGATAGCCCTTGTTCTGGTTGCCAGTTTCGTCGCCAGCCATGTCCGAGTCACGGAGATTGAGCCGTATAGGTATTTTGTCACCCCGGAAGATGTCGCAGCGATGGAGTGGATCAAAGCGAATACACCGCCAGAAGCTCTATTTGCCGTGAACACCTATTTCTGGCTGCCAAGAGCGCCCCACGGCACGGATGCCGGGTATTGGATTCCCTATTTCACGGGACGGCAGACGACGGCCGGCGTCATGCTACTTGGTCTTGGTGAAAGTGACTACCAATCCACCATCGTCGAAATGTCGCGAATGGTAGAGCAGTTGGAGGTTGACGACACGTCTCTGACAGAGTTGCAGGCACTGGGTGTTGATTACGTGTATGTGGGGAAGAACGGGGATTTCTCCGGCCCGGGGCTTAATGCGAACCAGATGAGCCAGGCGAAAAATACAGAAGTAGTCTATCAGAGTGGTGGGGTAACTATTTTGCAGCTAACATCACCGGAAGAGTAGACTCGTGGATACAAGAGCCAGGTCCGTCAGGCGGGTATTCGCCATTCGCCATTCGCTAGTTGTCAGGCTGGATATCCTTTGCATACTCATCATTCTCTTGATCGCAACAGCGTTTCTCGCCCCCGCCCTACGTCCCGGTTACACCCTTCTTCCGCTTCAATGGATATCTCGCCTTTTGCCCTGGTCAACGTACATAGACGAGCCACTCCAGAATACCACCCTGGGCGATCCGTTTTTCGCATTCTACCCACGTCGTTTGTTCTTTACCGAGTCCATTCAGAGTGGCGAGTTACCGTTTTGGAATCCCTACATCCTGGGAGGCTACCCGGCAGTAGGAGACACCAATGCTCAGACGTTTTATCCTTTCAACTGGCTCGCCGCCCTTTTCTTTTCGGCGGCGCGGTCATTTTCTGTACTGGCGTGGTTTCATTTAGCTCTCACCGGGGTGCTGATGTTCGGCATGTTGCGCTCCTACAGACTACATCCCGCCAGCAGCTTGTTCGGTGCGATCTCCTGGATGTTGAGCGGCATCATCATTGTCTGGCTGGAACATCCACACAGGCTGAGTTCACTGGCCTGGCTGCCCGGTTTATTCTGGGTGTTCAACGTGGGCAACCAGCGTCGTAGGCTGACATTCCCAGTTCTGGGGGGACTGGTGTTCTCCTTAATGATTCTGGGCGGGCAGCCGCAGTACGCTGCGCTCGGCGGTTTGCTCCTGGGAGTGTACGCGATCTTCTGTTCCGCGAACATAATCAACGGGAGGGTGAGGTGGGAATGGTGGCCCCTCGCGT
>CAZQDO010000665.1:0-2360 GCA_964592085.1 uncultured Anaerolineae bacterium
ACTAGCTTTGAGTTCAGACTTTCTTAGACTTTATTTTAAGAAAAACCTTAGCTTGATGGTGTTAGCTGTCTTACCGAGGGTCGCTACTCTTCGGACAAAGGAAAAACGCAAAGCGACGTTGTAAACGTGAGTCTCGAAAAGGTTAATGGTTCTCATGAACCTCGTAACTCCTCCAAGTCTCGACGCAACGTCTCGATGCCATCAATCGCCATATCCCAATCATGGTAATCGCTTTCGACCTCGAAGGAGTAGCCCAGTTTCTTGACCATCTCATTTTTCTCGAATTCGTCTAAGGTCATGCCATATTTTTTCTGAAAGAGACGGTCTGTCAATTCATATCTGGCCAACCGGCGTCTTAGCTCGTTCTCTACCACCTTGCCGAGCTTGGCTTCGATCTCCCCGCCAGTTTCCAGGCGGTCAATAATTCGCACAATCTTTTCCGGCATGGCAATAACAGACATGTTCCCTCCTCCCAGAACCGGCAGATCGGTTAAGTATCGTTCCCCCTGTGATCATAATATAACTTACAAAGATGATTTTGTCAACCGGAGGCTCAAATGCTCAACAAGGAGAAGCTGAACGAGATAAGAGAAGGGCAAGGTAGGTGGGAAGAGACCACCCTTCAAAAGACGCTGAACCGCTTCCCTGAGCGGCGCAATACGTTTATCACCACCTCTAGTGCTCCCGTAGAGCGCCTTTACACCCCCCTGGACATCGCTGACCTCGACTACGAGCGCGACCTGGGCTTTCCCGGCCAGTACCCTTTCACCCGTGGCGTGCACCCTACGATGTATCGGGGGCGGCTGTGGACGATGAGGTTGTTCGCCGGCTTCGGCACCGCCGAGGAGACCAACGCCCGCTACAAGTATCTGCTGGAGCACGGCGAGACCGGCCTCTCAGTGGCCTTCGACATGCCCACCCTGTACGGCTACGATACCGACGCCCCCCAGGCCGAAGGCGAGTTCGGCAAGTGCGGGGTGGCCGTCTCCTCCCTGGCCGACATGGAGATCCTCTTCGACGGCATCCCCGTGGACGAGATCACCACCTCCATGACCATCAACTCCCCCGCTGCCGTCATCTGGGCCATGTACATCGCCGCTGCCGAAAAACGGGGCATCCCCATGGAGGTTCTGGGCGGCACCATCCAGAACGACATCCTCAAGGAGTACATCGCCCAAAAGGAATTCATCTTCCCGCCCAAGCCATCCATGCGCCTGGTGGTAGATACCTTCGAGTTCGGCGCCAAGTATCTCCCCAAATGGAACACCATCTCCATCAGCGGTTATCACATCCGCGAGGCCGGCGCCACCGCTGCCCAGGAGTTGACCTTCACCCTGGCCGACGGCTTCGAGTACGTCAAGGCGGGCATGGAGCGGGGCCTTGACGTGGACGAGTTCGCCCCACGCCTCTCTTTCTTCTTCAACGCCCACAACGACTTCTTCGAGGAGATTGCCAAATTCAGGGCCGCGCGGAGGATTTGGGCGCGGGAGATGAGGGAGAGGTTTGGCGCCAGGAACCCCCGCTCCTGGTGGATGCGCTTTCACACCCAGACCGCCGGCTGCTCCCTCACCGCTCAGCAGCCGGAGAACAACATCGTGCGCACCGCCATCCAGGCCCTGGCCGCTGTTCTGGGTGGGACCCAGAGCCTGCATACCAACTCCATGGACGAAGCCCTGGCCCTGCCATCGGAGACCGCCGTGCGCATCGCCCTCCGCACCCAGCAGATCATCGCCCACGAATCGGGCGTGGCCAATACCGTGGATCCCCTGGCCGGCAGCTACTTCGTCGAGGCCCTGACCAATCGCATGGAAGAAGAGGCTTACGGGTACTTCCGGAAGATCGAATCTCTGGGGGGAATGTTAGGTGCTATTGAGAGGGGCTTCCCTCAGAGGGAGATCGCCGAGAGCGCGTACCGCTATCAGCGAGAGATTGACGCCGCTTCGCTTACAGAGCAACGCATCATCGTCGGCGTCAACGACTATTTGACCGAGGAGCACGTGGCCATTCCCCTCCTGGAGATGGACCGCGAGGGGGAACGGCGGCAGCGGGAGCGACTGGCCCGGGTCAGAAGGGAGCGGGACAACGAGTCGGTAGCCCAGCGACTGGAGGCCCTGCGGGAGGCAGCCCAGGGCACAGAGAACCTGATGCCCTACATCCTCGACGCGGTGCGCGCTTATGCCACCTTGGGTGAGATATGTGGTGTGTTCCGCGAGGTGTTTGGCGAGTATCGGGAGCCGGTGGTTTTATGAAAGGGATGCTGTGAAAGCTGAGAGTAACCGTTCAAGGGGTGTGAACTTCTAGGCCCGGGGTGCATTTCAGTTTTTTGGGAAAGTGTGGCATAATAGCTCCTGAGCGACCCA
>CAZQDO010000666.1:0-2359 GCA_964592085.1 uncultured Anaerolineae bacterium
GGGCCGGATGCCACCCAACGCGATCCAGGTCGTCCTCCCCCAGTGTGCACACCCAGTCCAACGTAGTCTGGCGGGCGACGGCCAGTGCAGCTAGTAGATCCTGGGGCGACTGATCGGCCAGGCGCTTCTGCTCCTCTGCGTTAAAGGCGTCGTAATCAAACCCCTTGGGCACGCCTTCCCCGCCTGAAGCCGCGTCCTGGGCCAGGCGCAACAGGGCTTCCTCCGCCGACAGGAAATGTGCCAACAGGTCACGCACCGTCCAGGGATATGGATCGGCGTACACTACTCTCTGCCACTGATCCGCCGTCAGTCCGCTCATGATTTCGTGGGTCTTTTGCTTGCCCTTTTCCAGTCTGGCAATCAACGCCTCCACTCGTGGTTTCGACATTTGTTTGCTCCTTCCCGATCACGAAGATACGGGCAAAACCTTTGCCACCCGCTCCACTACTGTGTCCACGTCTTCTGTGCTGATCACCAGCGGCGGCAAAAAGCGCATCACGATGGGCCCGGCCGAAAGGGCCAGCACCCCGCGCTCCATCAACGCCGCCAGATAGGGTCCGGCCCGGCGCTTCAGCTCGATGGCGATCATCAGTCCTAGTCCACGCACCTCCCGGATGAGGGGCGAATCCAGGTCTCGCAGGCGGGAGAGAAAATAGTCTCCCAACTCTGCTGCCCGTTGCGGCAGGGCCTCTTCCTCAATAGTGCGGATAGTGGCCAGAGCCGCAGCGCAGGCCAGCGGATTGCCTCCGAAGGTCGAGCCGTGCGCTCTGCTCGGCAGCTCCCCTACCCGGGATCCGAGCAGCACTGCGCCCATGGGTATCCCGCCAGCGATGGCCTTGGCCAGGCACAGCATGTCGGGCTCCAGGCCGTGATGCTCACAGGCGAACATGCGGCCCGTGCGCCCGAACCCCGTCTGCACCTCGTCCACGATGAACAGCGCTCCTCGCTCCTGGCACAGCGCCTGCGCCCGACGCAAATAGTCGCCACGGCCCGGCTTAACGCCTCCTTCCCCCTGCACCACCTCCAGGATGACGGCGGCCGTGTCCTCGCCGATGGCTTCTTCGAGGGCGTCGGCATCGTTGTGGGCCACGTGCGCGAAGCCCGGCACCAGCGGCTCGAAGGGTTGGCGGTACTGAGGCCGCCAGGTGGCCGACAGGGCGCCCAGGGTGCGGCCATGAAAGCTGTTCTTGGCGGCGATGATGCCTGGGCGGCCGGTAACCAGCCGGGCGAACTTGATGGCCCCCTCTACCGCTTCGGTGCCGGAGTTGCACAGGAACACCCGCTCCAGCCCTGGGGGCGCGATGCGCACCAGCTCGGCCTGCAGCTCCGCCCGACAGTCATTGTAGAAGCTTTCAGGACAGGTGATCAACCTTCCGGCTTGTTCCCTGATGGCCGCTACCACCCTGGGGTGACAGTGGCCGACGTTCACCACCCCACGCCCCCCCACGCAGTCAATGTATGCCCGTCCCTGGGAGTCCCACACTCTGGCCCCCTCTCCTCGCACGATGACCAGCGGCCGCTTGGTATATACCCCGCTGGTATAGCGGGCCTCCAACTCAACCCACGTGTTGATTTGCTGATTTGTTGCTTTGCCGATTTGCTGATCTGTCATTCAATCACCGTCCCTTTGCCCGCCAACGCCTGGCTGACGGGCGCTTCGATCCGTCCGTCGCCGAGGATCACCCGGCCCACGCCGCCCTCCAGCGCTTCCCTGGCTCCTAGCAGCTTCCTTTTCATCCGCCCCTGAGCGTAGGGGAAATGGGCCTCCACTTCCCCGCGCCCGATACCGCGGATGAGCGAGCTTTCATCAGGGAAATCCCTGAGCAGGCCGGGGACGTTGGACAGCAGAACGAGGGTTTCGGCCTCCAGCTCGGCGGCCACGGCCGCTGCCGCCCGGTCGCCGTCCACGTTGACCATCTCTCCCTCGTGGCTGATGGCCAGGGGAGCGATGACGGGCGTGTAGCCCTGGTCGAGGAGCAGCCTCAGCAGAGAGACGTTGACCTGCTGAATGACGCCGCTCCACTCGCCGCGCAGCACCTTTCGCTTGCCGTTCTCCACGATCTTCAGAGCCGACTTCCGCCGTCCTTCCAGCAGCCGCCCGTCGGGTCCCGATAGCCCTACGGCGTTGACCCCCAGTCCTTGCAGTCGCTCCACCAGCAGCTTGTTCACCCGGCCCGCCACCACCATGGCGAAGATCTCCAGCGTCTCGCGGTCGGTGTAGCGGCTGACGTGGCCTGAGACCGAGGTGACAAAGCGGGGCGGGTGTCCCAGCTTCTCGGAGATGACGTTGGTCTGGTGGGAGCCGCCGTGGACCAGGACGACTTGTTCACCCTGCGCTACCTGTTCGGCGATGTCGGCG
>CAZQDO010000667.1:0-2353 GCA_964592085.1 uncultured Anaerolineae bacterium
ACAATCATGAATATCTCAGCTATAGTTTAGTGAACGCGGCCTTTGTAACGAGGGCTGCAGAGATCTCACACAAAAATGAGGAGGAAAGGAGAACGATGAATACGAAGACCGCACTTGAATACCATCCTACTATCAAAGACTTGCCTGTGGAAGAACGGCCACGGGAGAGACTGAAGAAATACGGCGCTGGCTCCCTTGCCAATGCTGAGCTTTTGGCCATCATCCTGCGAACCGGCGTGGGCGGAGAGAGCGTCCTCAATCTGGCTACGCGACTCTTGGCCAGATTCGACGGCCTAATAGGTTTGGCCCGCGCCAGCTTCAGTGAACTTTGTGGAGAGAAAGGGATAGGGGTGGCGAAAGCAGCCCAGCTAAAAGCAGCGATGGAGCTAGGGCGCAGGTTGCTCATCGCCTCTCCAAAAGAACGTCCTCAAGTCAAGTCCCCGGCCGACGCAGCCAATCTACTGATGGTGGAGATGACCATGCTGGAACAAGAACACATGCGCCTCATCCTGCTGGATAGCAAGAATTACGTCCTGGACATCCCCACCATGTACATCGGCAGCTTGAACACATCCGTTATCCGTGTGGGGGAGCTATTCCGGGAGGCAATCAAGCAAAACAGTGCAGCCATCATCGTCGTCCACAACCACCCCAGCGGCGACCCAACTCCTTCATCGGAGGACGTCGCAGTAACAGAACTCATCACCCAGGCTGGCCAATTACTGGACATTGACGTACTGGATCACCTGATTATCGGCCAGCAGCGGTACGTCAGTTTGAAAGAAAGGAGGTTAGGATTCAAGTGATCTCCAAGCCCCCCCAGACGACGTCATTATGAGAAACACAAGAGGGCATCCTGGCCTGAGCGGCCAGGATGCCCTCCTAATTTGTTTGGCGAATTCGCTCTAGTCTTGAGCCAAGCCACGATACAGTCTTTGCATGAGCAGGGCGTCTTCCTCCAGGCTCGGACTCTCGCAGATGACCAACCCACCTACTTGGAAATCTCTCAGAGCCTGCAAGAGCTCGGCGTAGCGCAGGTCGGCGTCTGCCAGGTTCAGATGTTTTCTCTCTCCACGAGAGCCATAGTCTATCCCCGATATGTGGATATGCATATCCTCCAACCCAGTCCGCCCCAACTCCCCCTCAATGAGTCCAAGAAGGGCCATGAATTCTACGTAGGAGTTGGCAGCCCCTGTACGAGCATGAAGATGTGCGAAATCCACACAAGGCGCCACGCCCTCCACTTCCTTGCTCAGCATCAGCAACTCCTCCAGGGTACCAAACTGTGAAACCTTGCCCATAGTCTCGGGGCGGAGGATGGTCTCGTTACCTTCGGCTCGCAACTCTTCCGTCAATTCCTGAAGATGCCTCCTGACCCGCTCGTAAACAACCTCGGGCGGATTATCATGATAGAAGGCAGGATGGAAAACAATTGACCGGGCCCCACAGAGCCAACCCACACGTGCCGCCTGCAGAATGCGTTGGCGGCTGGCCCGAACCTTATCGGCTTCGGGAGAATTCAGGTTAACGTAGTAGGGAGCGTGAACGCTGAGCCGCACCTCGTGTTCCCTGGCAGCCCGCCTCACTTCCGACGCGGTTTTCTCGCCCATAGCAACTCTGCGCACGAAAGCCAGCTCCATACAATCCAGGCCCAGCTCCCTGACCTGTTTAATGCCAGCCAGACTAGAGCGCCTGGGCGTGCTATGCGGAACACCGCTGGGGCCAAAAAGCAAAGCCTTTGTCACAGTCATTTCTCATCTGCGCCAACTTGAATTATTTGCCACTATCTGGTATGATAAGCAACGTCGCACAACATCTGTTTACGGGAGGAAAAATGTTCAAGAGAAGTATTATGACAAGCATTGTCATCGTATCATTGATCGGCAGTCTAGCCTTTGCCGCTGCTTCCCCCCTCTCCGCTCAATCAACCTCAGAGCAGGCTTCCGAGGCTGACCTGGGTTGGTCCCTACTGGCTGGTTGCCTGACATTCCTGATACCCATTGGCTTCACCCTGCTTGCCAGCGGTGGGATGCCAGAGGAGAAAGCCGTGTCCACTGCCATGATGGGACTGATCGTTACGGGCTTGGCGCTCGTGGGCTACCTGGCTTGCGGCTTCGCCCTTCAGTTTGGAGGCGTGGGCCTGGTCTCAAATCTGCCCGGTCTGGGAGGACTGATTTGGGAATGGTCACCTCTGGATGCGACGTGGGGAAGTGGATGGGGAGCATTGGGATTAAGGGGTTTCTTTCTACAAGAAGGCGCTGATACCCCCCTGGCCTACAACCTCTTCTTCTCCCAACTACCTCTGGTGATTACGGCCACTCTCATCCCCGTGTTAACCCTGAGAAAGCGGGCC
>CAZQDO010000668.1:0-2351 GCA_964592085.1 uncultured Anaerolineae bacterium
AGTAGTAGCAGGCGTATCTGACACAGCAACAACCTTGACGCAGGCAGCTAACGTGGGCCGGGGCCGGCCCATCGGGTAACGGGTTGGCCCTCGACCGTGCCTTCGGGAGACTGCGTACCGGCAGCTGCACCGGTGCAGGCAAAGTACCGGGTGAACCTGGAGTGAAGCGGAAGACTTATCCCGGTAGTTTGCCTGCCGTTGCTTGTTTGCGAAATCGTCTACGCTGGAAAGGAGGTGGTGCATGACGCTTCCTGGGCCAGCCACCAGGATGCCGCAGATTACCAAATCGTCAAGTGGGTGATGGGCTGGCATCCCCGCACCAACTATTGAAACAGGGAGGTACACAATGAACCCGAAGCAAATTGATTGG
Source organism: uncultured Anaerolineae bacterium (assembly GCA_964592085.1). Lineage (GTDB taxonomy): Bacteria > Chloroflexota > Anaerolineae > VGOG01 > VGOG01 > CAZQDO01. Next base: position 371 of record CAZQDO010000668.1, read on the forward strand.
GGCCAGTTGAAGCACTGGCAGGTCTGGGATCCAGTGCCGTGGTGGATCCTGCCGCACGATAAGCTGGAGCAGATCCTTGTCGCGCAGCTCGACTTCAAGATTGACATGATGCACCGTGAACTCGAGCAAATGCACAAGATCCGCGAGATCGTCGCCGGAAAGTGACACAACTGCGGGGCTGACGCCGTGCAGTGCACGTCAGCCCCGCACCCTTTCAAGGAAGAAGTTCCAATGCACACTCCACATCACCGGCGAATTGATGCCCTGTTTGTTGGCTACGAGGATCAAGAGAACCTCGGGCTACGCTCGATCATAGCCACCCTCGAAGCAGAAGGCTTCCACGCGGCACTGCAACCGTACGTGCCGGGAGACCCATCAGGCGTGCTCGCGGCAATAGAAGCCCATGCTCCCGATCTTGTGGGCTTCTCCATCATCTTCCAATACACCCTCGATGAGTTCGCAGAACTCACGGCTGCCCTGCGTGAGGCCGGTGTCCAGGCTCACTTCACTGTCGGCGGACACTTTGCCAGCTTGCGTCCACGTGAGGTTCTCGGGGCGCTATTGCACGTGGACTCGGTGGTGCGGTTCGAGGGAGAACTCACGACAGCGGATCTCCTGCGCAAGATACATCAACCGAAGGCCTGGCCATCAATTGAAGGTCTGGTGTTCCGCCGTGGATCCGAGGTGGTCGTTAACCCACCCCATCCCCTGATCTCTGACCTCGACAGGCTGCCACCTCCGGTCAGAAGCCACCCTCGCTCACTACCCCGTGGTATCCGTGTCGCATCGTTGCTTGCCAGCCGGGGCTGCCTATACGACTGCTCATTCTGCAGCATCCGACAATTCTACGGCAGCGCACCGGGTCCATTGAGACGTATTCGAGCACCGGAGTCTGTGGTAGCTGAAATGCGAGACCTGTTTGAGCGCGATGGCGTGCGATTCTTCATCTTTCAGGACGACGACTTCGCCACCAAGTCACGGCAACAGCGCCAGTGGGTCGACGCGTTCGTGCGCAGGCTGGATGAGGCGGGCCTAACCGGGCGAGTCAGGTGGAAGATCTCGTGCCGGGTGGACGACGTTGATGAAGACATCATTGCCCGCTGTCACGACCACGGACTCGTTGCCGTCTATCTAGGAGTCGAGTCTGGCAGCCCGGCTGGCTTGCAAACCCTCAACAAGCACGTGACGGTCGAGCAGAATCTGGCAGCAATCGAGACGTTGAAGAAAATCGGCGTCGCCTTCGACATGGGCTTCATGCTCTTTGACCCTGACAGCACAATAGACACGATCCAGGAAAACATAGACTTCCTTCGGTGGGTGACCGCCGATGGCACCTGCCCCGCCAACTTCTGTAAAATGCTCCCCTATGCTGGCACACCTATTGAGGCACGGCTTCGGAAGGAAGGGCGGCTGAAAGGTACCGTGAGCCAGCCAGACTACGAGTTCCTGGATCCACGTCTCGATTGGTACGCCCTATACGCGGCCAAGGCTTTCCGGTTTCGCAATTTCGACCGACTCGGCCTCGTCGAGCGCCTGCGCCTCGTCCAGTTTGACCAGGTCTTGGCAGAGGCATTCGAGGCTGCGCCCTGGGTGAACGAGTACAAAAACGCCTTGCGTGAGCTCACCGCCCGCGCCAACGCGGTCGCCCTTGATGCTCTGGAGGATGCCCTTCGTTTCGTAGCGGCTCGGGATGTCCATAGTCTGATAGCCGACTGGCCGCTCCTCGGCTACCTGGCCGACCGGAAGTGGCGGGCAGAGACTGAGATTCAGCACGAGTTGGATCGTGTCCTGGCGATCTACAGTCCTGAGCTGCTGCAAGCGTTCGCTGAGGAATTCTCACACCGCCTCGCCAAGGGGCAGTTCGGCGGCGGGCCATACAGCCTGCCCTCGCGTTCGGCGACTTCAGCAACCCGCAGCCGTTGACCGCCACTGTCTCAACGCGGAAGCAACAAGAGGGCCAACGCTTCAACTGTGCCGGCCC
>CAZQDO010000669.1:0-2349 GCA_964592085.1 uncultured Anaerolineae bacterium
GATTCTGCCCCATTCCACACGACGCAGTGGGGTTGAAACCATAGGCCACAATGTCATGCGGACTCATATGGCCCCACAGGGTCTCGGGTACGATATCCGGTTCCGAATCCCCAGCCCGCCCCAAAGGCAACACTGGCCTGAAACGGGTGCGCCGGATGCCCAGCTCTTTGGCCAGCGCGCGCACAGCATCGCCAGGCGGGCCGTTTGCTAATCGTAAGGGCAAGACCGCTGCCAGCGAGAGATCGGTACTATAACCCATCTCTGCCAACGCACGCAGGTTGCCCACGACCAGGTCATAACTGCCAGCCCCCCGCCGCGCGTCGTGCGTCTCCCGGTCTCCATCCAGACTGACCACCACCTCGTGGGTACTGTGCCCAACTCGCCGGAGCAAATCCGAGTCGGCGTGTAGTGACAAGCTGGTACGCAGCACTGTCAGTAGCGGCTTGACCTTGTGGCGCAGGTCAGCTAGCGCATCCAGCATAGCATCACGCCGGGGGTGGGTCAGCGGCTCGCCGCCAGTGATGACCGCATGGCGGAAGCCCAGTTGCACTGCTTCGCGGCAAGCACGCACCAAGTCGTCAACGGAGAGGGTGTCTTTGCGCCTGGGGCCGGCCTGGGCATAGCAGTGCGTGCAGCGCAGAGGGCAGGCGAAAGTGACGTGCAAATACAGGTTGTTGAGTCCTCTGGCGGGCGCACTCAGACTTCGGTAGAGCGATCCCATCGCCAGCTCGGTGCGCTCGAAGTTGGTTACCAGTCCAAGCTGTTGGAACTTACGGGTTGCCTGCGTGGGGGAGCCGGTTGCTGCCAGCGCCACCGAGGCCAGAATACGCCGAGCGTGCTGAGATGTTTCGTAAGGATGGGGACCATCGCGCATAATGGAGAGCAATTTGCCCCGGCGCAGCAGCCCTGCTTCTGGATCAGCCCGGTTAATAACCGCCTCCAGGTTCTCCTCGGAGAACACCTCCTCCATCGCCCGGCCCACGATGTGGCTGAAGATACGCTGATACGATGGACAATGGGGATCGCGCTGATAAATACCTGACAGGTCTCCGCCATTTCCGACCAAGGCGTTATACGGGCATCCACCCCGGCAGAAGTCGAGGTGAGCACAGTTTCCACACTCCTCTTCGACGCGCTCTTGCCTCTGCTGGAAGGCACGCCAAACGGGTGACCCCGACAACATCTCTGTAGAGGGAGAATCGTGGACGTCCCCCAGTTGGTACTCGGGCATGCCCCCAAAACGCTGACATGGGTAAATTTCACCCTCTGGCCCCACGGCCAGGTAGCCGCCCAGGCAGTCGCCAAAAGTGCAGATGCCGCTACGCCCGGCGGAAACGCTCCGGCAAAGGCTGTCCAAGGTGCCAATGCGCACCTTGGACAGGTTGTCCAGATAACGATCCAGCATCCCCACCAGCAACTCGCCGTACGCCTCCGGCGCGAGGGTCCAAGCGTCGGCTTGGGGATAGCGCAAAGAAGGCAGCGCTGCGTGGATAGTGAAATCCAGTCCTTCGTGCGCGAAGAAGTCGAAAACCTCATCCGCATGCGGCGCGGATTGGGCAGTAAATGTACAAATGCAGCCGACGGACATGCCGTGCGCACGGGCACGTTCGATGCCCGCCATAGTCCGACGAAAGTACCCTGGGCCGCGTTGGGCGTCGTTGATGATTTCGGGGCCGTCGAGGCTGGTACCGACGGAGACGCCATACTCGCGGAAGAGTTCACATAGTTCGTCGCTGAGCAGCCACAGGTTACTCTGGATATTGAAACGCGCGTGGCGTGGTACCAATCCCTCGCGTAAAAGTGGCAGCGCCATACGGTAAAATGCTGCGCCAGCGACCAGTGGCTCGCCCCCATGGAAGGTAATTTCGAGAGCGTGGCCGTCATTGGAGGCATTCTGCCAGCGTACTACAGCTTCCATCGTTTCTTTGCGCATTGGCGGCCCGCCCTCGTGAGGGCCAAAGCAATACCTGCAGCTTGCCGGGCACGCTAACGATGGCACAAGCATGAGATGGCGCATCAGGACCTTCCCCGATCCCCTAGTATGGACTGCTACAGTTTCTTACTATTTCCTCCAAGTTGCGTGATGATCGGCCATTATCATTATATCATACTTTGGGTCGCATTGAATCACACTTTCGGTCCAATTGGGAGCAGACTTTTACTATCCGCCGATTTATGAGAAGCCAGAACTCCTTACCCGGTGTCCTGGCTTCTCTATTCCTTGCCCTAATCAAGCACCCACAACTGGTTACTGTCAACACCCCAGGCCCGTAGACACATAGTTCTGCACGGCATCTCTCAGGGCAGCCTGTTTGCTATCGAAGCCTGTGAAGTCTCGACTTTGGTAGT
>CAZQDO010000670.1:0-2339 GCA_964592085.1 uncultured Anaerolineae bacterium
GCCGTATCTGTCCCCGCCTCTTATCCCACTTCCGCAAGGCCGCGACCACGTTCCGGGGAACCTTGCCGCCGCTGACTCGCCTGAGAAAGGCCAGGATCATCTCGATCTTGATGCCCTGCCGCAACCCACGGGCCAGTGAGTCCCTGGTAATGCGATATGCATAAGAATCGCCAGAAGACTGCCAGGCAGCGATTCTCTCCAGTTGGAAGCGGTCGTATAGGCTGCTCCCAGCCGGAGCGATGATGGTGAAATCGGGCTGGACAACCATAGAGGGTCGGATTGCCTCGACTGGCACCTCGCCGGGCAAGCCCAGCAAGGCAGCCCCCCAGGGGGTGATCAGAAACGAGTGCACGTTTCCCCCGGCGTCGTAGCCCAGCGAGATAGCCCCCAGCCAATGAAGAGGCTGGGTCACCAGGTGGGTGATGAGAGCTCCCTCAATCTGATCCCAATGTTCAAAGCCCATCAGATACTGCTCAGTTTCCACCTCGCGGATGTACCATGATGTGTAATCGCCGTCGGGGCGTTGAAAGTCGGGATCGCTCTCTTTGATGGTCTTAACGAAGGAAGCCAGGAAGAGCCATTGCTGGGATGGGCACTGAGCGAGATGCGCCAGTATCCTTTTTCGAGCCAGCAGGGGATCGTTGCGCCAGCCGGTAGGCTCGCAGCGCAGGGATTTGATCCGCCATAGTTCGTTCCAATCAGGGTCATCGCGCCACGCCTCTTGCAGGGCGCGGAGTTGCTCCGCCTGTGGCGCCTTGAGCCAGCGCTTGGCTGCCGGGGGGTTGGGTTTCAGAAGGCCCTCGGATGTGTGAACCAATCCGAGTCGCTGGCAGAGGTGATGCAGGAAAGCCAGGCGCTCGGTTTCCCCCCCGCCCTCCTTGACGAGTAAACGTTCGCTGATGCCTTCTACGTCGCGGCGAGCCAGGCTGCCGTCTCTGAGAGGTTTGGCGTCCGCGTTTTGGAGGTAGCTGAGAAAGGCGCAGGTGTCCTGGACCAGGGCCAGATTGTCTTCGCTAACGGCCGAGGGGGTAGAGGCAATTTCTGTGACAAGGTCTGGTAGTTCTCTCTCAACCCCAGGCAGGAGGGGCAACAAGTCTTGAGGTACGAAGATGAACTCGCTAGTCTGGCCTTCCACCTCATCGAAAGCTCTGTAGACGAGTCCTGAGTACCAGAGCCCTTCGGCTGCGCTGACGGGGTTCTCCCAGGGTCGCTCGCGTTCCAGGCTGCCAGGCCCGAAGGCTCTGATCTGACCATATTGGCGAGCAAAGAGGTGGAGCTTGTTCCTCCCTCCCTCAGAGACCAGGGATTCCAGAGCTTCCCGCTCCTGGGGTTTCAATCCCTCTAACATATCGGCTATGGACTCCGGTCGAACCAACTCCTCGACCAACTGCTCCACGACCTCGCGCCGGCGGTTGCTAGCCAGCTCAATTCCTCGTCTCTGGGCGATGGCCCTCAGCGTAGCCATGTCGCAATCTATCAGGCATTGGCGCAGGTTTTTCATTGATGCACCTCAAACACACGCTCCTGTAGAAGGGGGAAGAGTTCACCCCCAATTATACCCTTTTGTCGGCGTTGTGACAAGCAAGCGCGTTTGTTTGCGTCCTTAGATGAAATGTGCTATAATGTGTCCGCAGAACCCTACATCGGATGAAGAAAAAGACTAGCGACTCGACGAGCTTAGATTCGTTACAGTCTATCCAAAGGAGGTAAACGTGGCCCTATCGAGGGACGAGAAGACAACCATCATACAAGAGTATCACACGCACTCCACAGACACCGGCTCCCCGGAGGTGCAAATCGCATTGCTGACGACCAGGATCAATTACCTGATCGAGCACCTGAAGAACCACAAGCACGACGAGCACTCGCGGCGGGGATTGCTGAAGCTGGTCGGACAGCGCAGGCGTCACCTGGCGTATCTGAGTCGCAAGGACTCGGAACGCTATCGAACCATCATCGGGCGACTGGGTCTGCGGAAATAGCCCATCGCAAAGACGTGCTGTGCTTTAGCGCAGCACGTGAAACAACTCAGATAACATGCGAGGTTGGGTGATGAGTTTAGGAATTGGGGAGTGGGCCCAATCAGTGGCCAATGACCAATGAACCAATGGCTAATTGGCATTTGGTCATTGGATCATTGGGATTTGGTTCAGTCCCCAGTCCCTGGTCTCTGAGCCTGGCCTCCGCTCGGAGGTATAAATCTTATGGCATATCAATTCACCTCTGCTATTGGGGACTATCCCATTAGCATCGAGACCGGCAAGCTGGCCGGCCAGGCGGGGGGGGCTGTCACCTTGCGTTGTGGCGATACCATGCTCCTGGCTACGGCCACGATGTCA
>CAZQDO010000671.1:0-2333 GCA_964592085.1 uncultured Anaerolineae bacterium
GCGCTCATGCCGTGGTGGTGATGAGCAGCCGACAGCCGGATCGCATCGTGGCCGCTCGCCTGGGCAACGCTGGCGGGGTGGTGATCGGCGTCGGCGAGGGGGAGATGTTCCTCGCCTCGGACATGCCAGCCATCTTGGAGTACACCCGCCAGATGATCTTCCTCGAGGATCGTCAGATGGCGGTGGTCACCCAGGAAGGCGCCAGGTTCACCACCCTTGATGGACAACGGGTGACTAAAGAAGTGCTCGACGTACCCTGGGACCCGGTTTCCGCCGCCAAGGGTGAGTACAAGCACTTCATGCAAAAGGAGATCTACGAGCAGGCCCGCTCCATCACCGACACCATCCGCGGGCGGGTGGACTTCGAGGCCGGGCAGGTGTGCCTGGATGAGCTCAACCTCTCACCAGAGGAGGTGCGGGCCATCGAGAGGGTGTCCATCGTGGCCTGTGGCACTGCGGCCTACGCGGGACTGGTGGGTAAGTTCCTCATTGAGGCCCTGGCCAGGATCCCCGTCGAGGTGGACTATGGCTCGGAGTTTCGCTACCGCGATCCCCTGATCAATGAGCGCACCCTGGTGTTGGCCATCACCCAATCGGGGGAGACGGCGGATACTCTGGCGGCGATGGAAGAGGCGCGGAGCAAAGGGGCCAAACTGCTTTCCATCGTCAACGTTATCGGCAGCCAGGCGGCCAGGATTTCTGCGTCGTCAGGCGGTGTCATCTACATGCAGGCCGGGCCGGAGATCGGCGTGGCCTCCACCAAGGCGTTCACCGCCCCGTTGGTTGACCAGTATCTCCTGGCGCTGCATCTGGGGAAGCTGCGGGGGCTCATTGACGCGGCGCGAATGAGGCATTTGGTGGAGGACCTGGCCGAGCTGCCCAATCTGGTCGGGCAGGTGTTGGGAGATAGTGGTGGCTACGATGCTCTGGCTGCCAGGTACTTCAAGCGGGAGAACTTCCTCTACCTGGGGCGGGGAATCAACTACCCCATCGCTCTGGAAGGAGCCCTGAAGCTGAAGGAGATCAGCTACATCCACGCGGAGGGCTATCCGGCGGGGGAGATGAAGCACGGCCCCATCGCTCTCATTGACGAGCGCATGCCCGTGGTAGCCATCGCCGTGCGAGACGGCGTCTACGAGAAGATGGTCAGCCAGGTGGAGCAGGTCAAGGCGCGGGGCGGCATCGTCATCGCCCTGGCTACCGAGGGCGACGAGGCCATCGCTGAGAAGGCCGACCACGTCATCTACGTCCCGCCGACCTCACCGCTGCTCTCGCCGGTGATCAACGTCATCCCCCTGCAACTGTTGGCCTACTTCATCGCCGTGCGTCGAGGCTGCGACGTGGACCAGCCGCGCAACCTGGCCAAGAGCGTGACGGTGGAATAGAGCCACAGAGAAAAAGAGCTTGACATGCCCCGGTTTTTCGCTATAATCAACGTAGAGGGGTGTGATTCGAGATGAGCGAATACAGGGAGCATCAAATCGGGCGCGGCTCACCTTTCCCCGGCATGGACCCATATCTCGAGGGTGAGCTATGGCAAGAGTTTCACGATCGGCTCGCAAATCAGATCAGTGAACAACTCATGCCCTTGCTTCAACCCAAATACGTGGCCTTGCTGAGCAAACGCTACGTCGTTGACCGCGCTGGCCTGGGCATCTTCGGACTCCCATTGCCGCGTGTCATCTATCCCGACGTTCACGTCGTTCGTCCCCCGGTTGTTAAAGAGACGGCCACGCTCCCGTACGCGACTGTCGCCCCACCGACGGTGGAACTGGTCAACCTGTTTCCGCTGGAGATGCCGCTGCTGAGCGTCGAAATCCGTGACGTGGCCCAGCGTCGCCTGGTTACGGTGATTGAAATCCTGTCCCCGGCCAACAAACGTGGCGATGGCTTTTGGGAATACGTTGACAGGCGAACCGAGCTCCTTCAGACTGAGACTCACCTGTTGGAGACAGACCTGCTGCGGGATGACAGGCGACTCCAACTCACCGGTGGCGAATTGCCTCCCGCTTCGTACTACGTTTTTCTCAGCCGCTTCACCCGTCGTCCCAGGACCGAGGTCTGGACGATTGGTTTGCGCGAACCGCTGCCTACGGTGCCCGTTCCCCTACTGCCGCCTGACCCCGATGTACCCCTCCAGTTGCAAGCTGCTGTCGAAGCCTGTTTTAAGTTGGTGGGCTACGAGCGATTGCTGGACTACGCCCAACCTCCACCGCCGCCGGCTCTCGACGCCGAGGATCTGGTCTGGGCAAGAGCCAGGGTAGAGGCGTGGGAGGCGCTTGACGATAAATCACCGGGCTGAAGGGGCGAAGGGCGGTAATGAAGTAATGAAG
>CAZQDO010000672.1:0-2331 GCA_964592085.1 uncultured Anaerolineae bacterium
GCTGCGAAACCGTCTGGCGCCTCACGTGCGGGCTTACACGGCTCAGGACTTACGGTCGCTCTTTGAGGGTCTCCCTGTGCGCTTTGTCTTGCACACCCAAATCTATCCGGGCTACGACAATATCGTGGCGCGCCGCCCAACCTTGGGGCGACTGCTGCGCCGGGTCACTTACGGGCTGGAGCGGACGCCGCTGCGCGCCTTCGGGCTCTCTCATTTTTTGGTGGCCGAAAAGAGGATGGTTCAGAAATAGGGTAACACTTTCTCAGCCGGACGAAGGACGAAGGGGACCGCTAGCTACGTCATTGGTCATTGGTTATTGGCTATTGGTTATTGGTCCGGTGACGGCGGGGAGTCTCTTTGGCTCAAAACGGGTTCGTGACTGCCCAGTTTTGAGTGGGCTTCCAGGGAGGGAAGATCATGAACGAAAACCGCGCCCGGTTGGAGGCGGAGCTGGCCAAGATCGAGGAGGCGATTGCGGCGCAAGAGGCATTGCGCGACATCCTGCCGCAGGAGCAGCTTGAAGCGGTGCTGGCCGCCCTGAGGGAAAAGCAGGCCACGATGCAGGGGCAACTCACCGGATCGGGCGCCATCGCCCAGGGTGAGGGAGCGGCTGCGGCTGGCACTGATAGTATCGCCGTGGCCGGCCCGGTCTTCGGCAGCATCTACAAGATCTACCTGGCTCCTCCAGGAAAGCCATCGCTTTCTAAAGATGAGGTGGAACGTATCCTGGGGCAATACCTGCGCTGGGTGAGCAATGCTTACAGCAAAGCTCGTCTCTACGGGTTGGAAAGCCTGCCGATGGCACAGGGCCGCCCGGTGCGACAATTGAAAGAGGTTTTTGTGCCGTTGACTCTGCGTCGTTTTCGGCCGCCACGCCAGGCTGACCTTGAGGAACTGGCAGGCAAGGGAGAGGACAGGATCGCTATGGCCCGAGCCTGGATGGCGTGGACAGCCAGGCAAGAGGAAGTCGGCGACCAGGTCCCCCTGGAGAAGTTGCTGACCGCCTCCGATCACATCGCTATAGTGGGTGGCGCAGGGAGTGGCAAGAGCACGCTGTTGGCTTACCTGGCGGTGGTGCTGACCGAGAGCGTGCAGGAAGGGGACGAAGTAGCCGTTGCTCTGCCCCATCCCGCCCGACGGCCGGTACCGATGGTGATTCCCCTGCGCTATTACCGTGACTATCTGGACCTGTGCCGCCAGTCTCCCCACGAGCGATTAAAGAACCCCCGGGCCGGCACGCTGCCGGGCTTTATCCCCTGGTACCTCAAGCGGCGTAGCCCGGCACTTGAACTGTCAGAGGACTTCTTCGACCGGCTGTTGCTGGGTGGTGGTTGTCTGTTGATGCTGGATGGGCTGGATGAAGTGGTGAGCCGGGAAGACCGGGGACGGGTGCGGCAGGAGGTAGAAAACCTGGTCAACGACATCTACCCCGGCAACCAGGTGCTGGTTACGGCGCGGGAGGCCGGGTACCGGGACGAGGCGGTCTTCGGCGACGATTTCCTGCGCCTGGACGTGCAGCGCCTGGAGGAGGGGCAGATTCAGACCCTGGTGGAGAACTGGTGCCGCCAATTGTACGCGGGCGAGGTGGAGACTCGGACACAAGAGTTGATGGACGCCATCCGGGAGATCAATGCGCTGCGCATCCACCAGGATTTGCCGCCGCTGATCAGCACCCCCCTGATGACGACTATGGTGGTCAGTGTGAAGTGGGGGGAGACGGAATTGCCCCGCGAGCGGGCCAAGTTGTACGAGGCCGGGGTCAAGGTCATTCTCCAGGCCCAATATATCCCGGAGGACCCGGCCCGAAGAGAGGTGGTGGCCTGGGGCGGGCCGTGGGAGGCACAGCGGGAGTGGCTCTCCATCCTGGCCTTGGAGATGCACGAAGGGGGAGAGGATGGCGCAGCAGTTCGGGAGGAGCGGTTGCGAACTATCCTGGCCCCGCGCCTGGAGCCGGAGGCGCTGGACCGATTTGTCCGGGCGGTGCGCTACCGGGGCGGCTTGTTGGAGGAGCGCGCTGAGTTTTTCCAGTTCGTACATCTGACCTTCCAGGAATTCCTGGCCGCCCGGCTCCTGGCCAAACAGCGGGGTGAGGGATGGCCTCGACTGCTGCTCCACGTAACAGAGCCATGGTGGCGCGAGGTAGCGTTGCTGACCTATGGCTTTACCCAGGCGGATTATGCCCCCGCAGCGCAGTCCTACCTGGAATGGCTTTCTTCTCTAAAAGGGGATAGGGAAACACGCCTGGCCGGGCTGGAGTTGGCCGGGGCGGCGGTGCTGGAATTGGAACGACCAGACGCCGCCTTGCGCAGCAGACAGGCGAAACGCTTAGTG
>CAZQDO010000673.1:0-2303 GCA_964592085.1 uncultured Anaerolineae bacterium
TCGCGGTGAACAAGGCGAAAAAGACCAGTAGCGGCTTCAGCGGCAGTTGGACATTAAGCCACACCCCCAGCGGGGCGAAAGCGATCATCGTCATCGCAAAAGGGATGGCCACCCGCCAGGCGATGAGACCTCTGCGGCCATAGGTGATGGCGGCCGAACTGCTGTTGACCACATTGAGCAGCATGCCCAGCGGCACTGCTTCTGTTTTAAAGTCCATGCCCATCCAGAAAAGGATGGGGATATAGAGCTGGGATCCGCCCATGCCCAGCATCGAGAACACAAACGCAATCACGAAAAAGATCGGTGGAGCCAGGTACAGAGTACTCATTCCGATGATCCCTTCTCCGGGTAGCCCGGCCTCCCCCGGGAACAGGCCAGGCTGGGAGGCTGATGGCGAATCCCTGGCCCTAGCCCAGCTCGGCGCATGGGATGCACAGCACGCGACCACTTTGCACCCGCGCGTTGCGCTCCACTACCATCTCACCGCATTCCTCGCACACCACCGAGTCGAAGGTGTGCGGAGCGGCTTCCAACTGGTAGTCGAATACCTGGCTCACCTTGAAGAGTTGCTCGTCGGGCATGCTCATCACCCGATCCACCAACGGTTGGGAAAACTCATCCGGGATCATCGTCGGCGGGATACCTTCTTTGCGCCGGGCGATGAACTCGGTGCGCTTGGTCTCTTCCATCACTTCGGCCCGCGGCGCCACGCGCACTGCCTTGCCCCGCTTCCGGTCGATCAGTGTCAAGCCCCATTTGCCATAATGCAGCTTTTTGATGTTGCCCTTACCGAAGGTGCAGCCGGTGGCCACCTGCACACCATCGCCAAAGCACGTGGCGCAGTGGTCCTCGTCCAGCTCGACCAGGGCGACCAGCTCGCCGGCGCCGGCCCGCTCCACGCCCAGGGCGTCCATAGCGGCCAGGCTCACCCGCAGCCCCAGCGGCATCGCCGGGCACTTGTGCCCGTGAAACCAGAGTCCTTTTTCCAGCAGTTCTTGCCTGTCCATTCTTGCTCTCCTTAATGCATTGGTTTCTGTCAGTTATATCAGCATCCTGGGCCATCGGCCCTGTACCAGGGCGACCCGACATGTTCGTCGCGACCTCTGCGGCGAATGCGGTCACAACCTGACAGGCGGAGAGCGCTTTTTTTGACAAACGTGGTGCTTGACGTACAAACACAGCCTCATTACCGATTATATGCCTCCGTTCAGGAATTCTATCTGGCAAAGGCCGCCCTACGCTGTTCGAAGGGCGCTGGGATGGGGGGAGTCGACCTGCCATCTAACCTGCGTCCCTGTGCACCTGCCCGATGTGCTCAGCCCGGATCGGGCGGCTGAACGCCCTTCTCCTGGCAGTCCAGGCACAGGTCGTTCATCGCATTTGTCAAATAAACCCGGCCACAAGCCGGACAGGTGAAACGGTGCAAGGCACCTTTGCCGGACGCGGGGCGGGGTTCCAGGTCTGGGAGCAACTCCGCCAACAAGTCCCGGATGCAGGCGCACACCGGAAACTCGATGGCGGCCATTACATCCTCGACTACTGCGTCCCCCGCTTTCTGTTTGTCCTGACCAAAATCTTTTTCAGACAATGGATCATCCTTCGTGGATTAGCTTCTGCACATCTCAATGGCCGCGCCACAACATTCGGTCACGCATTGTCCACAAGCGTCACATTTGTCATAGTCGAAGCAGATCTTGCCGCCGAGCGGCTCTTGCGCGTCCTCGACGTAGCCGATGGCTCCCCTTGGACAGGCCACGATGGCCTTGCAGATATCCCTCTGGGCCGGACATTTCCGCGTGTTGATGGTTGGTTTCACTTTGGGGTCCTCCACCATGGTTTCTTGCTCACCTGGAGGCTTTCGAAATCTCGCTGGCGATGGCTAGCCGATCGACGGCGCATCAATGATCATGGCCTGGAGCGCGGCCAATCTGTCTGAGTACGTCGGCTCGATCAGTGGCGGGCAGTCGGCGATCTTCTTTTGGGAGGCCGCCAGCTTGAGCGCGAAAGAAAAACAGGTCGGCTCGCCGCACTGCTTGCAGTTGGTCTGGGGCAGGAGTTGGTACACTGCCATTGGCGTCGGGCGTTGGCGGGTCTCGTAGTCGGGCGTGATCTCGGCGCGCCGCTCCCAGGTGCGGTTGGCCGTTTTGATCAGCCCCTGGATCACCCGTTCTGCCTCGGCCCGATCCTCCAGGTTGCCCGCAGCAATTTTATGCGAGTGAAAGGCGATATTGTGCCCACCTTTCTTCCAGGTCAACGCCTTGGCCGTAGGATTATACACCGCACCGCGCAGGGTGGCGTTGAGA
>CAZQDO010000674.1:0-2299 GCA_964592085.1 uncultured Anaerolineae bacterium
CCCATCGTCTCCCTGGCCCCACTGCTGGTTATCTGGTTCGGCTTCGGCAGCTTGTCCAAGATCCTGGTCTGCGCCTTGACCCTTTTCTTCCCCGTTCTGATCAACACCATCGTAGGCATCCGCTCGGCGGAGAGAGACCTGGTTGACCTGATGCGCTCCCTGGAGGCCACCCGCTGGCAGGTCTTCACCATGCTGGAGGTGCCGGCTGCCCTGCCCGTCCTCCTGGGGGGGCTGAAGGTAGGGGTCACTCTGTCGGTGATCGGGGCGGTGGTGGGCGAGTTCGTCGGCGCCGACCGCGGACTAGGCTTCCTGGTGAACCTGGCTCGCGGGCTTTTCGACACGCCCTTGATGTTCGTAGCTCTGTTCACTTTGGTAGCCATCGCCGTCAGCCTCTACGCGGCCGTGACCGCCCTGGAGGGCTTACTGCTTTCGTGGAAGGGGTAGTAGTCGCAGAACGAGGTGCCCTTTAAGGAGCGGTCAGGAGATCGCGCTCGATCTCCTCGATCAGAAATGGCAAATTGGGCTTCTCGAAGCTCAGCCCTGGGGCCGGGATGCGATTGCGCTTGATGTCTGGGGGAATGTGTTTGTGGTGGGGATGGGTCTCGGCCAAAAGAGGATCGTCGGGGTGGGGTTGGGGGTCATACCAATAAAGCTTCTCGTCATTTCGCTTTACAACGTAGCTGTATCTTTGAATCCTTTCCTCTGCCACATCCACCAATTCGACGACTTGCAGGGTGATTCCCATAGCGAACTCGAGTTCGCCTCTCAATACCCCTTGCTTTGCACTGACCATGTAAAAGACGAGCGTTGAGCCCTTGATGGAAAGGAAAGTATCTCTGATAGAGTAAACGAAGCGCCCATACGCTTCTGGGGAATCTAGCATTACCTCAGGCCTTGACGAGTTCCTCTCTGGGCAGGAGCTGGAAATCATCGCTATTGGACCTGGCTAGGGCTTCGAGCTGAGCTATGTATTGCTTGCTCAGTTCCACGAATCTCTTCTCTCGGTCCCGTTTTATCTCGTAAAAGCCTGCCCACATGCAGAAGTCAGCGGTCTGCTCAAATTCACCATCGTCCAGCTTCCCTTGGCAGAATAGCTCGTGGAAGACTTCTGAATTGAGGCCGTATTTCTGCTCGAACTCTCTCAATTGCTCGTCAGCAGCACGGATGTCATCAAGGATCTCTTCGACTGTCATCTCAGACATTTGCTCATCTCCTCTATCAGCCAGATACCAGGATCGCACAGATGTTGCTACAAATGATTATACCATTAACGTAAACTTCTGACAAACTTGGGAGGTTTTCTATGAGGAATGAGATTCGTCCGGTTCTAGGTTCGCTGTTGTGTTTGGCCATCATCACCCTCGGCGGCTGTGGCCCGTCTCGGCCAACGGCCACGCCGACGTCGTCCACGCCGGAGGAGATCACCCTGGCGATGGGCTTTATACCCAACGTCCAGTTTGCCCCCTTCTACGTGGCCGAGGACAAGGGCTACTTCGCCGAGGAGAATCTGGTCATCCATTTCGACTACGGCATGGAGACGGACCTGCTCAAGCTGGTGGGCGCTGGCGAGCTGCGGTTCGCTGTGGCCAGCGGGGATCAGGTCATCTTGTCCCGGGCGCAAGAGCTGCCGGTGGTCTACATCCTGAACTGGTACCGCCGCTTCCCCGTGTGCGTGGTCTCTCTGAAAGAACAAAGCCCTTCGACAAGCTCAGGGCAAGGCATCCGGAGGGCGAACGACCTGGTCGGCAAGAGGGTGGGGATACCAGCCACCGAGGGGGCCAGCTACATCGGCTGGCGGGCCCTCCTTCACGCCGAGGGGATAGACGAAGCCCAGGTCAATCTTCAGGTTATTGGCTACACCCAGGTCGCCAGCCTCACCGAGAATCGGGTGGACGCCGCCGTGTGCTACGCCATGAACGAGCCGGTACAACTGAGTCAAGCAGGGTACTCGATAGACGCCATCTACGTGGCCGATTACGCCAACCTGGTCTCCAACGGCCTCGTCACCAACGAGCAGACCATCGCCGAGCGGCCTGAGCTGGTGCAAGGGCTGGTCCAGGCTGTGCTGCGTGGGATAAAGTACACCATCGAACACCCCGATGAAGCCTTCGCCATATGCAAACAACACGTGCCTGAGATCGCTGGAGATAACGAGGCCCTGCAAAAAGCCGTCCTGCTTGAGTCTATCAAGTTCTGGCAGGGCGACAGGCTGGGCCAGTCCGACCGCGCCGCCTGGGAGGAGTCCCAGCGCTTCATGCGCCAGATCGGGCTCATTGACGCCGAGGTGGACGTGGAGACG
>CAZQDO010000675.1:0-2296 GCA_964592085.1 uncultured Anaerolineae bacterium
CTCGTCCTGTGATGGCTCCGAGCGGATGGGGGTGCGGGCCGATACGTATTTGGTATAGATGCCAGAGCTATAGCCGTATTCCAGCTCTCGCTCTCCCACCTGCACCGTCCCTACCACGGAGGGGAAATTCAGATTCAGGTTGACGCCCTGAAACAGATCGTATCGGCCGCCGGCGACCACGTAGTTCATCATCGCCCGCCCCGCACTGACGCGCATCTGCAGGTCAGTGGGCGTCATGGGGATGAACTTGGACTCGCCTTTGGTGGTGCCCCGGGTAATGGCCCAGCCAATCGGCTCTTCGTTGAGGAGCAAGCCCACCTCGCCCGCCATCACCCGCTGGATGAGGGGCCGGTAGTCCTCGTAGGTGGCCACGGGGAAGGCGCGACGGTAGTCCTCAATAGTCTCGATCTGAGCCGCGCCGTGCTGTGCCCCGTAGTCAGTTTGAGCATAGATTTTCAGGAGGCGATGGAGCACTTCCTGTTGGGCCTTAGCCGGATCGTTCACGGCCTCGTGCCAGGGTTGCAAGAGCGCGTTGAGCATCTGCTTCGGATCGCTATCAGCCATTGACCTACCTCCTGGATGAGTCGTCACTGCATTTTACCACATTGATTCCACGAAGGCAAGCGGGATTGCAACTTTGTCCGGGCTTTTACGTATAGAGTAGTGAGTGTTTCTCCCCCAAGTGCTGCGTGATTCGTGATAGCCACGTTTCACGCATCACGAATCACGCAGCATCTCTGCACCAGTAGGCTGCAGAGCATCAAGTCTTCTCGTGCGATTCGGAACCAATCAAAGCAAGATAGGAGGTCTATTATGTCAAACTTTCAAGAGCCACTTGAAGAAGAAAAGTTGGTGACAGACGAGACAGCACCAGGCGGCGAAGGGCCGGCTGTGCCAACCGCCCCGCCCCCGGTCATTCCAGAGCCACCTAGGCCATCGTACCAACCTCATCAGCCACGGCGCCGTCGTCCCCCCTCTGTCTTCTGGCCCATCATTTTCATCGGCGCTGGCGTCGTCCTACTCCTGACGACCCTGGGCTACCTGCCCGATCTATCGTGGGGCGTCATCTGGCGACTGTGGCCATTGCTGATCATCGCCCTCGGCGTTGACCTGTTGATCGGCCGGCGCTCGGTGATCGGGGCTATCGTCAGCGCGGTGCTGATCATCGTGCTGATCGGTGGGATGGTACTGGTGGCCCTCTTCGCACAGAACATCCCCGTCGTGTCCGACTGGATCCAGCCGCTCGAATTCCGCACCGACCACGTCGAAACGCCCCTGGCAAACGTGGAGTGGGCCGAGGTCTACATTGACTGGACCAGCGTGCCTGGCTACCTGAGCGCGTCGGAGGATTCGCCCAATCTCATTGAGGCTGACGTTGACTACGTCGGCGAGCTGACCTTCAGAACGGACGTGCGTGGCGGCCGTGCCGACGTAGTGTTGGACAGCCGCTTCACCGGAAGTGGGTTCGGCTCATTGTCCTTCGGCGACCAGTCAGACAAGCGCTGGGACGTGAGGCTCAGCCCCGATGTGCCCCTCGACCTCACCTTCGATGCTGGCGCCGGGCCCTGTGACTTCGACCTGACCGGCCTGCAGATCAGCGGCCTGGTGCTCGACGCTGGCTCCGGGCCTATTGACCTGGTCTTGCCATCTGGCAGTGCCTTCGACGTCGAGATTGACGGCAGCTCTGGGCCTCTCACCATCGTTCTGCCGAGAAACGTGGGCGCGTGGGTGGAGCTCGATTCGGGCAGCGGCCCCTTCGGCCCGGACGAGCGATTCGAGTTGGTGCGGGGCAAGCGCACTGGCGATGGCACGTGGGAGACGGACAACTATCGCACCGCCGAGCACACCATCAGGTTGAAGATAGACCAGGGGTCGGGGCCCATCACCATTCGTTGAGGAATGAGTCAACGAGGCAATGAGTGCCTGATTTGCTCGTTGACTCACTACTCGTTCACTACTTCAAGGAGGTTTCAAAATGAGGCGGTTCGACGTTAGTGCTATCGGAGGGATCCTGTTGATCGTCGCCGGGGTCCTGCTCCTGCTCCAAAACTTCGGTGTTCTGGGGCTCGTTGTGGCGCTGATCTGGGCGCTCCTTTTTGCCGCTGGCGGCCTGGTCTTCCTGTACCTGTTCCTGACTGAACGCACCCGCTACTGGTGGGCCGTCATCCCAGGGTTTGCCTTGCTCGGCCTGGCAGCGCTGATCATTCTGAATGAATTTTTCCCGAGGGTCGGCGACGCTCTGGGCGGCGCGATTTTCTTGGGCGGGATTGGGCTGGCCTTCTGGGTGATCTACTTC
>CAZQDO010000676.1:0-2293 GCA_964592085.1 uncultured Anaerolineae bacterium
GTCTCTCCTTGCGCCGCCACCGCACCGGCCGCCACCAGGGCTGATAGGTCTCGCTCCCCCTGCCTGCCCGTGAAGGCGCGGGCCGTTTCGTTGTTCAGTCTGCCCCGCACTGCCTGCACGACCTCGGGACTCAGGCTTCCGTCGGCGCGCATGGTGGGTTGGCCACGCACCTGCGCGTCGGCGACCGCTTCGCGGGTGGCACGCAGCACGGCCATGGTCTCTCCCCGGCTGTGGCGGCCCATGGCCTGCAGCGCCTCCTGCGAGCGCTTTTCGCCCACCAGTTCGCGCCCGGCCTCGGCCACCTGTCCTCTCAAGGGGATCTGTCTATCCTGCCCACCCTGCTCGCTCGCCTGATACGCTTGAGCAGCCCAGGCCTCCACAGCCCGCCCATCACCGGTCGAAGGGGTATGGCCCGTCGTCAGCGCTTGTGCACCTGTACTACTGCCTGACCGGGAACTCGCCGATGCAGGAGCAGGGCGTCGTGCGTCCTGGTCCGTCCAGCCAGCGGCGGGCAAGGGGACGGCCGGCCTCGCTTCTCGAATACTGCCATCCCTGCCGGACAGCGGGTCGAGGCCCTGCCCGGCCGACGCCGGAGACCGCCTGTCCTCAGGCGAGGCTTCACCTCTTCTCCCGACCAAGCTGGCCAGCGGAGCGGGCAGGCCGCCGCGGCGGGCCAGGTCTGCCCGGGCAGACGGCTGGCCACGCACGTCCTCCGCACCGGAGCGGGCCACGTCGAGAGCCGGCTCTGCCATATCTGCTGCTCCTGCCGCTGCCCCTATACCCGCACGCGCACCGGCCCGACCGGCCAGGTACATCGCGCCCGCCCCCAGGCCAATCTTGGCCAGGCCCAGGGTCTGCTGGGCCGGTTTCCGCGCGCCTTCACCCAACACCCCGGTCGTGGCTCCCATCCAGACGCCCCCGATGGCCCCCATCGACATCGACAGGGTCTCTTTCATCGTCCCGCTCGCAATGCGCATCAGGAATAAGCCGCCCACCAGGCCGATGCCCACCAGGCCCAGGTAAACCGTCAGGCTGCCGTTGGCCGCCACGCCCATCAGGAGCATCATGAACAGCGCCAGCAGCCCATTCAGGATCAAGGTGCGGATGAAGACGCTGATGAACTGCATGAACAGCCGGGTGACCATGGGCTCGGTGTACAGGAAGAAGCCAAACATCAGCGTGATGGGCAGGCTCAGGTAGATGAAGCTGGACGCCAGCGCCAGCATCAGCCCCACGTTGGCCTCCACGATGGGGAACAGGGCCACGATCGGCCCCAGCGCCAGGCGCGCCACCCCCTGCTGCGCCTGGCGGATGGCCAACTGCCGGTTCTCCGGGTGCTCCTCCACGATGGGCAGCGTCAGGGATATGTCGATGGGCAGCGGGATGCCCATCACCTGGGTGATGGGCTGGGTGCTGACCATGTCCCACTCGTCCCAGGCCTTCCTGGGACTGCACCCTTCTGAGTTCTCCTGGGTCTGCTGATCGATGGGCACCGCCGGGTCGTAGAGGCAATACGCAACCCGGAAATCCTCGGGCGGCACACCCGCGTGCAGCTCGTCGTTGCTGGCGGCCAGGAAGTACGAGGTGGCCACCGCCTCCCAGCCCCGGATGGGGGACTGGCCGTCCAGGTCGTGGGGCACGTGCAGCAGGTCGGACCCGCTGCCCAGCGAGCCCAGGTCCACCGACTCGCCGGTGGACAGCGACTGGTAGATGTAGCCGCCCGCCTCGCCGCGCCACTGCTCCGCCTGCTGCAGCAGCACCGGGCCCTGGGTGATGAACACGTAGGCGATGACCGCGAAGAACATCAACCGCCCCAGGTCCACCGACTTCATGTTGCGGAAGAAGGGACGCAGGATGCGAGATAGGCCGAACAGCGTCAACGCCAGCACCAGGAAGGCCTGGAAGGTGCTCAGGCCGAAGATGCCGTTCACACCCACCAGCCTGGCCAACAGCTTCCAGATCCCACCATCCCGGCCCGTCAGCCAGTCCTGGGAGTGGTAGCTGAGCAGCGAAACGCCCATCAGGGCGGCGTCGATGCGCCACAGGATGATGGCCAGCACGTTGAGCAAGTTGTATACGGCGTGGTCGATGGTGCGCGTGACGCCTAACAGATCCATGGATATCCCTATCTGCCGTACGTGTTGCCTGTGACCTGCCCGCTGTGCGGGTCGAGACACAAGCGCCCCTGCGGCGAGCTAAACGAGACGTAGTAAGCGGGGGACACCCCACACTCCTGCGCCACGCCGGGCGAGGCCCGCAGCGCCAGCCCGCGCGGCCGGGTGTCCTCGCGCTT
>CAZQDO010000677.1:0-2281 GCA_964592085.1 uncultured Anaerolineae bacterium
GGATGAGACCGGGCAATTCGGCCATGGCTTGGACGAAGTTTGCCACTTCATCCGGCAGCAGTCCAAAGCGGCCCAGGCCGGTGTCCACCTTGACGTGGATGGGGAGCACTTTGCCTTGATGAAGAGCTGCGGCAGAGAGGGCTTGAGCCTGTTCAGGGGTGTTGACAGTGGGGGTTAGGTTCCAGCGGACGATGGTTTCCGCCTGGGCCGGCAGGGTGTAGCCCATGACCAAGATGGGGGCTGTGATCCCTGCCTGACGCAACTGGATGCCTTCCACAGCGCGATTCACTGCCAGGCGGCTGGCTCCATTAGCCAGGGCCACCTCAGCTACCGGTACCGCGCCATGACCGTAGCCGTTAGCCTTGACCACGGCCATCAACTCCGTTTTTTCCCCAACGTGTCGCTTGAGTTCTCGCACATTATGGGCGATAGCGTCCAGGTCTATCTCGGCCCAAGTCAGTCTGACGTTTGACGTTTCACGTTTCACGTTTGCCCCTATCCCCATCCCTCGTTCCTCATCCCTCAGAAAAAGGCTTTCGCTCCACGAACTTACCCGCTCCCACCTGGCCCACGAACTCGTTGTCCTTGACGATGACCTTGCCGCGGGCGATGGTCATCACAGGGTAGCCTCGGACGGTGATGTGTTCGTAGGGGCTGTAGTCCACGTTCATGTGCAGGTTCTCTGTGGTCAGGGTGCGCTCCTGGTGCGGATCGAAGATCACGAGGTCGGCGTCGGAGCCGACGGCGATGGTGCCTTTGCGAGGCGAAAGGCCAAACAGCCGGGCGGGAGCGGTAGACACCAATTCCACAAATCTGTTGATGGAGAGCCGGCCCTCGTTCACTCCGAAGTGATGGATGAGGGGCACGCGGGTCTCTATGCCCGGCGCGCCGTTGGGGATTTGGGTGAAGTCGTCCCGACCTTGTTGCTTATGCGTGGCGAAGTTCCAGGGGCAATGATCGGTGGAGATGGCCTGGAGGGTGCCGGCGGCCAGGGCGTCCCAAAGGGGTTCCCAGTTGGACTTGTCCCGGAGGGGCGGAGAGAGCACGAACTTGGCCCCCTCGAAACCGGGTCGTTCGTACTCGTCCTCGGAGAGGATCAAATGCTGAGTGCACACCTCGCCGTAGACGTGCTGCCCCTGGGCCTGGACTCTTCGTACAACTTCCAAAGACTCCCGGCAGGTCAGATGGGCCAGGTAGACGGGGCACCCCGTGAGCTGAGCCAGAGCGATGACCCGGTTGGCCGCTTCAGCTTCGGCCAGAGGAGGCCGACTGCGGGGGTGATAGCGAGGCCCAGTCTTGCCCTCGGCCAGCAACTTCTTCTTGAGGTATTCGATCATCCAGTGGTTTTCGGTGTGTACGATGGGGAGGACACCACAAGTGGCAGCCACGGCCATGAGGTCTAGCATCTCTGCGTCGTTCACCATCAGGGCCGGATAGGTGGTGTAGAGCTTGAGGCTGGTGTAGCCAGCAGCGGCCAGCTCTCTGATCTCAGCCAGGGTTTCCGGACGAGCGTTGGTGGCCGTCAGATGCAGGCTGTAGTCAATGGCCGTGCGCCCATCGGCCTGTGAGCGCCGGTCGGCCACCGCCTGGTGCAGGCTTTGGCCGGGTTTGGGGTCAATGAAGTCTATGATCGTGGTGGTGCCGCCACAGGCGGCGGCGATGGTGCCGGTGGTGAAGTCATCGCTGGAGGTAATAGCTTCGGCGAACTCAGCCGAGCCGTCGCCAATGGTCATCTCCAGGTGAACGTGGACATCAACACCCCCCGGCATGACGTATTTGTCCGTCGCGTCAATCACCTCGCCCCCCCTCTTTCCCCCCCAACTTTGGGGGGGAGGAAGGGGGGGCTGCCCGATGAGCGCGATGACGCCATCTTTGATGCCAATGTCGGCCTGATAGGTCTCGGTAGCGGTAACGATGGTGCCGTTTTGGATAATCAGATCCATTGGATGTTAGAGGTTGGATGTTAGAGGTTGGATGTTGGTCTTCCAATTTCCAACCTCCAACTTCCAAGCGTTCATCCTCCCAGGTATGCCCGCTTCACCTGGGGGTTCTCGATCAGTTCTTCAGAGCTTCCCTCCAGCACCACTCTTCCAGTCTCCAGCACGTAGCCACGACTGGCAAAGCGCAGGGCCATGCGGGCGTTTTGCTCCACCAGAAGAATGGTCGTTCCTTCCCGATTGATGTCTTTCAGTGCATCGAACAGGCTCATCATCAACACGGGAGCCACCCCCATGGAGGGCTCGTCCAAGAGCATCATCTTCCTCCCGCTCATGAGGGCCCT
>CAZQDO010000678.1:0-2277 GCA_964592085.1 uncultured Anaerolineae bacterium
CATCCGGCCTGCAAAAGCTCCTGACGTCCTCTTGGACAAACTCGGCCTTCAGCCCTTCCGCCTCCGCCTGCCTGGCTGCTCTATCTAGATATGGCCGCGTCCTGTCCACCCCCGTCACCTGGAACCCACGACGGGCCAGCTCCAGGGAATGTCTCCCTACCCCGCAACAGAGGTCGAGTACGTGTGCCCCCGGTTCAAGCTCAAGGAGGGAAACCACTCGCTCCACCTCAGTCGGCGCATCCGACCAGCGCCGTTCAGTGAACAGCACAGAAGCCACCGTGTTCCAAAAGGTGTCTTGTTCGTACCAGGGTTGCGCTTTTTGCATTTTAACACCTCACTGATTTGCGTGCCCGTTTCCGTTGATGCTTTTCAAAACAAGAAGGGGATGAACATCTTGGTTGTTCCCATGTATGCGGCGTAGTCGGTACCGAACTTATCGAGATTCTCCGCCTCTTCGACCCTGGCGGTGGCTGTCAAAAAGGCGCAGGCTGCCAGGATCAGGATGCCGGCAGGGAGTGAAGGGTCTTTGAAAAACGCTCCCCATCCAAGCAATAGCAGGGAGGCGTAGAGTGGATGGCGGACGTATTTGTATGCGCCCAACATCACCAGGGTCGTGGTGTCCTCAATCTCGCCTTCCGGCCTCCCGATGATACGAAGCAGATGGAATCCATGCACCGCCAGGATGAGCGAGGCAAGCAACAGCAGCCACGACACGATTTGAGGAGCGGAGAAGGGATCACGGAACCAATGCTCCAGGTTGAGCAGGATCAAGATCAGGACGGACTCGAAGGCGAAGAAGCGGAAGAAGCCGTGAGAGCGGAAGTTGCGTAAGGAGTCCCAGGACACGTGGACGATGAGCCCAGACATGACGGCAAAGGTGATCAGTTTGAACCATATCATAATCTCAGCTCCGCACCATCGCCCGGCCTGACGATCGGACAATCACGCAGCGTATTTTCTTGCATATTCCCTACTCAATCGGCCACCCACCATACGACTCGATGACCTCGTCAATCTCCTCCATCAAGCAAATGGTCTCCTTGAGCGCGACGACGATGCGCTGGTAGTGAGCGATTTTTTGTTGTGTAACCGGTTAGGCTGCTACGCGCAAGTCCATTGTGACCGGCAGTTCAAATAGATCGTCGCGCAGGAGGCGGGTGGAGAAGAACAGCACCTCCAGGTTCTCTATATCGTCGGTGTTCGGGTTGAGCCGGGCGATCACATCATCACCGAGTTCTTCTGTCTCCTGTTCTGGATAAGGAGGGGTCTTGTCAATATACAGGATATCTGCCGCACGATCATACTTGAAGATCAGTCTCTTTTCCATTCGATCTCTCCTTTTGCTAGCTTTCGAGCAATATACGCCGTGATGATCCAATGGCGGCCGCTGGGGGCGGATTCGCTAACGATGACCACGACAACGTATTTACCGCCGCGAACGGACTCGAACCAGCGAGTGAACAGCCGGGCGCTGGCGAAACGCGCGCTGCGGCGTACCTGGTCGGGAGCAACCAGAGTGTCGGCGATGCACTGGCGATGTTCAGGAAGCAGGTCGGGATGCCGCTCGGCAATGTGCCGTTCCCGCTCGTCAGTCAGCTCGACTTGAGCGTTCAGGTATGGGCAGTGGAAATATGTCGTCATTATAACTCCAATCGTCACTACTACTCAATCGGCCATCCTCCGTAGACCCCGGTAACCTCGTCAATCTGTTCCATCAACCGAATGGTCTCCTTGAGTACGACGACGATGCGCTGGTAGTGGGCGATGTCCTCAGCGGTGAGGGTGCGGCCTGGCTCACTGCGCTTGCCGCGCCGGTCGTAGAGCCACTTGTAGCAGACCTGGTAGCTGCCGATGGGGAAGTTCCACATCTTGACGATACGACCTACAGAGATCGAGAAGCAGACATGCGTTGCTTCTGTCGAAGCCGAGATTCGAGTTCATAGATTGTTCGTTGCAGTTCACGGAGCATGTCACTGTTAGTCGCTTGAATTGCCCAAAGACGCTCAATGTGATGGGCCTCTGGATCAACAGCCCGTAGATGGCGTATAGCCTGAGTTCTTAGCTTGGTCCATTCCGACGAATTCTCCGCGATCGTCACGAGTTGGTCGATAGCATTGCTCTGAATGGGAAGTCGCCGCCCGCCACGGGATAACCTGCGGAGCTGAATGGCCTTGATGAACGCTCGCAAGTAGCATCCTACCCCATACAGCACAAGCCCAACCTGGATTAACACGGTTAGCGGGAAAACGAATAGGTCAGCTGTTGCCGACCTTGAGA
>CAZQDO010000679.1:0-2277 GCA_964592085.1 uncultured Anaerolineae bacterium
CACTGGCACTCTTGAGGTTGGGATGTACAACAGTTGGACCAGCCAGCGTTTGAGCACAACAACCGGCGAGGATCACCTGATCCTGACCCAGGTGATCATTGGCCGAGAAGGAGGAGCTAAGTGAGAAGGATCGCGCTTGCACACCGGATGTTCAACCTGCTGCCGGAATGGGGAGGTAGGTAGTGCAAGACGTCGCGCACCGTTCAGGTGGTGTTTTTCTCAGTGGCATCTACCGACGGCGGGGAACCATCTTGGTGCTGCTGGCCTATGGTTTGCTGGCCGTGGTGATGACCTGGCCGGTCGCTGCTCGACTGGGGACGCACTTGCCAAGGATCGGAGATGACCCGTGGACTCACCAGTGGACTTTCTGGTGGGTGAAACAGTCTATTTTGGAAGGACATAGCCCACGTTATACCGACCTCCTGTTTCACCCTCATGGTGTGTCACTGGCCTATCACAACGTTGCCTGGCTCAACATCGCCGTTTGGCTACCTTTGCAGGCAGTCGTAGGGGGATTGACTGCCTATAACCTCGTTTTCATCGCCTTCCTCGCTCTGAACGGCTTCACTATGTACTTGCTGGCCCGCGAATTGACAGGCTCGCCACCAGCAGCCTTCATCGGCGGGTTGGTCTACGGTTTCTGGCCCTATACTTTGTCCCATTGCGACCACCCCAACATGGTCGTCGTCTGCTGGGTGCCCCTGGCACTCCTTTACCTGCATCGTACTCTGGAGAGAGGGCAGATGCGCGATGCGCTGCTGACGGCTCTTTTCCTGGCCTTGACGGGATTGACGCGCTGGCACCTGTTGATCATGGGAGGGGTCGTCGTCGGCTTGTACGTGCTCTATTCATTGTGGAGCAAAAAATCCTGCCGCAGCCGGCGTACCTTGGGGTTGCTGATGCTGATGGGACTCGTCACAGGAGCACTGCTGGCCCCCGTGGCGGCCCCTATTGTTAGCGCTCAGTTAACCCGGACCTATCCGGAGGACATCTTCATTGACGAGCAGGACTGGGCGCAGACCGACGTGCTGGCCTACGTGCTGCCCAGCCGCTACCATTCCCTGTGGGGCCATGCGGTCCGCCGGCTTTACAAGAACCTCATCGTCAACAAGGTCTACATCGCTTTTGTTGGATACACGACCATTGCTCTGGCAATTTATGGCGCTGTGAAGGACTGGCGGCGGGCTCGTTTCTGGGTATTGGCGGCGGCGGTGTACCTCGCCCTGGCCCTCGGCCCCCAACTGCGGGTCAATGGCCAGCTCTACCCCCAGGTACCAATGCCCTACCGTTTAGTGGGTGATCTGTTTTTCATTCGCATCCTGCGCAAACCGGATCGCTTCAACATATTCCTGGGGCTCCCGATGGCGATGTTGGTATCATTGGGTATGGCGGCTTTGCTGCGGCGATACCTTCCGCCCCGGGGTGAGGGGGGACTGAGGGGGGGCGGACGCAAGTCGGCTGTATGGGTAGGCATAGCGGCAGTGTTGATCTTGGGTGAATATTGCTCTGTCTCCTACCCCTCTTTGCCTGCCGTTACTCCTGCCTGGTATAGCCAACTGGCCCAGGAGCCCGGCCATTTCGCCATCCTGGATTTGCCCATGCAACCCCAAAGTTTTGACAAACGATACATGTTCTACCAGACCACTCATGGCAAACCATTGGTCGAGGGCCGTGTTTCCCGTCTCCCCCGGGAGGCTTTTGCTTTCATAGGTGACGTTCCCTTGCTACAGAAGCTACACCAGGTCAACGTCATGGACCCGGATTTGATGGACGTATCCCATCAATTGCAGCCCCTGGCTGAAGCCGATATTCGTTACATCATCCTCCACAAGAAATTCGTCGAGCCAGAGCAACTGGCCGCCTGGCAGGACTGGCTGACCTTTGAGCCGTGTCACGAGGATGAAGATTTGATCGTCTACCGCACCGATCCGCATCTGGGGCGCGATTTCGACCTGGATCATGAGCTTGTACTGAGCTCAGCCGAAGTGCTGACCGATGCCATCGGCCTCATCCAGGCCACCTTCACGCCCACCAACACGACCCAGGCCGGTCTGATCCAGGTGGACGCCCGTTGGGGGAGCGCGGCCGCTCCTGATCAGAATTACGACGCATGTCTGAACCTGGTCAGTATGGCCGGCGGGGTAGCCCAATCGCGCTGCGAACCCCTCTCCCCGACCTGGCCCACGTCCCAGTGGGACGCAGATGAGGTGGTGCGCGGTGCCTATGCCCTTCAGGTGAACCCTTTCCTGGAGGCAGGCACGTATACGCTGACCCTGA
>CAZQDO010000680.1:0-1809 GCA_964592085.1 uncultured Anaerolineae bacterium
CACCTGGACGCTCTGCGCCAGCTCTACCGGCTGGGAGGCGGGAATGCCTTCGCTCCCTATCAGTTGCAGGACGGGGTCTACTATGGCGTCGAGATCAACGGGCAATTGGTCTCCGCAGCGGGCACCCACCTGGTCTCGCCGACCTTCGGTGTGGCAGGAGTGGGCAACGTCTTCACCCATCCCGAGCATCGGCGCCGAGGCTATAGCACCGCCTGCACCAGCCACGTCGTGGAAGAGCTCCTTGCTCAAGGCATCGACGTCGTCCTCAACGTGAATCGGGAAAACGCAGCAGCCATCAGAACCTATGAGAAATTGGGCTTCCGCAAGTATTGTCCCTACATTGAAGTAATAGGCAATCGCCAATAGCAAATACCCAATACCCAATACCCAAACAAAGGAGGATCAAATGAGGAACATCATTTTGGAAAGCCTGAGCCGAATCCCTGTCGGAGAACAGCGAGTAGAGTTGGTAGAAAGGAAAGGTGCCGGCCACCCCGACTCCATCTGCGACGCCATCATGGAGGCGATTTCGGTGGAGCTCTGCCGGGCGTACCTGGACACCTTTGGTCGCATCCTGCACCACAACATTGACAAGGGGCTGCTGGTGGCCGGCCGGACCACGCCTCGTCTGGGAGGTGGCACCGTCGAGGAGCCGATGCGCCTGGTGTTCGGCGACCGCGCCATCTACGAATTGCAGGGGAAGAGTATTCCGGTGAGCGACATCGCCGAGGCCACGGCCAAAGCCTGGCTGCGATCCAACCTGCGTTTCGTGGACGTGGAGAAGCACATCGTCTTTCAGAACGAGATCAAGCCCGGATCGCCAGAGCTGACCGACATCTTCGAGCGGGAGGTTATCGGGGCCAACGACACCTCGGCGGGGGTGGGCTATGCGCCCTTAACGGAGACGGAGGAGCTGGTGCTGGCCACTGAGCGCTACCTGAACTCCACGGCCTTCAAGGCCATCTACCCTGAGGTGGGCGAAGACATCAAGGTCATGGGCTATCGGCACGACCGCGAGCTGGTGCTGACCATCGCCATCGCCTTCGTTGACCGCTTCATCGCTACCGAAGAGGCATATTTCGAACACAAGGCGGCCATCCAGGCTGATGTGGAGGACTTCGTGGCCCGGCATGAGCATGCCATAAAACAAGTGACCGTGAACATCAACACCCTCGACGTGCCTGGGCGGGGGGAGGGCGGCATGTACCTGACCGCGTTGGGCACCTCGGCCGAGGGGGGCGATTGCGGCCAGGTGGGGCGGGGCAACAAGGTCAACGGCGTCATCGCCCTGAACCGGCCCATGACCACCGAGGCAGCGGCGGGGAAAAACCCCATCAGCCACGTGGGCAAGATCTACAGCCTGCTCTCCCACAAAATCGCCGAGAAGGTCTACGACACCGTACCCGGCATCCGGGAGGTGTACATCTGGCTCTGCAGCCAGATCGGTCATCCCATTGACCAGCCCTTGATCGCCTCTGCCCAGCTCATCTTAGAGCCCGACGTAGAGATGGAAGCCATCCGAGACGACGTAAAGGCCGTCGTGGAAAACGAACTGGCCAACATCTATGACTTCACCGCCCGCCTGGCGCAGGGAGAGTTTATGGTTTGGTGATGGGTAGGACAGAAAGCGTGAGGTGCTTACCCACATGTGAGGAGCTTTGAGCAGGAAGGAGGGAGAAAGTGATAGTTCGCCATTAGTTGGTCAAGCCCATCCGAACATTAGCCTGTGAAGAAAGAGGAGGAAAGTGACATGATTCACAGCAAAGGCAAGTATCTGTTGCAGCTCGGCCTGCTGGCCCTGCTGTTGAC
>CAZQDO010000680.1:1819-2274 GCA_964592085.1 uncultured Anaerolineae bacterium
CATTGGCCGTCCAGACAACCCAGGTTGTGGCGGACCAGGGCGCTCCCGGTTGGCACATCGAGACGGTGGACACTTCAAGCGGCTCCTACACCTCCTTGGCCCTGGATGCGAATGGGTATCCGCACATCAGCTACATGGACGGCCCCAACCGCGACCTGAAGTACGCCTACCAGGATGCCTCCGGCTGGCACATCCAGACTGTGGACAGCGAAGGGCATGTCGGCAACTTCACCTCCCTGACCCTGGATGGGAACGGGTATCCGCACATCAGCTACTACGACCATAGTAACCAAGCCCTGAAGTACGCCTACCAGGATGCTTCCGGTTGGCACATTGAGACCGTACACGAAGGTAACGTAGTGCATAAGATCTACTTCGGCTATTACACCTCCCTGGCCCTGGATGAGAGGGGATATCCACATATCAGTTACCACGCTCACCGCCCTCACTATGAC
>CAZQDO010000681.1:0-2248 GCA_964592085.1 uncultured Anaerolineae bacterium
AGTATAGGGTGTGAAAACCATACTTAGCCGGAGCGATTCCCGATGCATTTTGCCATAAAACCCCGACGAACGCAAATTCTGGTCTGGCTCACTTGGGCCATTGCCTGCCTGGTTTTCATGGTTGTGCCAGAACAGGCTGTAGTGATTGAGGAGCCAGTGGCTGGCCCACCCGCGTTAGCGGGTGTAGTCACTCATGACTCACGAAATGGCCCTCTTTTCCCCTGGCAGCCCAGGCACCGTTGGCGCAAGTGGGCATGGCGGCGGTACTGTGCCTTGCGGCGAGCCCATCGTCGTGCGGTAGGGGTGGCGCGCATGGCCCGACTGGCGTTGACGGGGGCACTGACCTTGGCCCAGTTGGTGGACCTGGTCACCCGATCGCAGTTACGGCGGCATCTAGGAGCCTTGCCGGTATTGTACGCGTTGCTGGAAGTGCTGCGGGTACGTGAAATCATCAATCGCCACTGTCCCACGGAGGCTGAGGTAGACCACGGCACCGTGGCCATGGTGATGATTCTCAACCGGCTGATGGCTCCTCGACCTCTCTATCAAGTGGCTGACTGGCTGGCCCGGACGGTGCTGGTCTACACGTTGGATGTGCCCGCAGGGAAGTTCAACGACGACCGGCTGGCACGGACGTTGGAGGCCATCAACGAGCACAAACGAGACATCTGGCAGGACATTGTCCACCAAGCCCTCGTTCAAGCGGGGATAGACCTGTCCGTCATTTTCTACGATCTAACGGCCTTCATCATGCATGGCGCCTACGCCGATAGCCAACACGTAGACTTTGGCTTTGCCCACAACACACCGATAGACAAACGCAAGTTCAAGACTGGGCTGAACGTGACGGCTGATGGCAACATCCCGGCGGAGTATGGGCTGTGGTCCGGGCGAACGGCAGATTTGGCCACCGTACAAGAGAACATGGAGCGGCTGTGTCGCCTCTTGAAGCGGCACGGCTGGCCGGTGGAAGAGGTGGTCATCATCGGCGACCGGGCCAACCTCAATGACGAACTGGCCATCGCTTATGATGACCACCATCTGCGCTATCTGGCCGGGCTTCAACCGCAGAAGAAGAGTCACCGGGAGTTGCTGGTGGCAGTTCCTGAAGAACAGTTCTACGCCCACCCCTTGACAGACGAGCGCGGGTCAGGGGGCTACTGGGGAGTGTCATGCCAGGTGGTTTTCGAGCATGAGGGTCGGCAAGTCATTCATCGTGGCCTGGTGGTTCTCAGCGGGCCGATGCGCACCTCCTGGCGTCAGACGCGGGCGGCCCAGTTGAGAGCGTTGCGCCAAGCTCTGAGCGAGGTACAGACCAAGATTGGACAGCCTCGCTATCGAACGGTTGAGGCCGTTCAGAAGCGGGCGAACACTCAACTGAAAAAGTCCCCCGCAGGCAAGTTCATGCGGGCCCAAGCCTACGCCGACGAGCAGGGCCGGATTAGTCTGCGTTGGTGGCTGGATCGCTACACCCTCTGGCAGGCTATGCAGCGTGATGGCCGCTACCTGCTGGTCACCAACGACTGGTCCCTTTCGCCCCAGCGCATGTTGGCCCTCTATCGGCAGAAAGACGGCGTAGAGAAACGCTTCACCGTCTCCAAAAGTGACCTGGAGGTCTCGCCCATCTATCTGCACAAAGATGAACGCATTGAAGCCATGTTGCTCATCAACATGCTGGCCTTACTCGCCTATAGCCTGCTGGAGCGTCAGGTTCGCCAGGGCGGGTTGCAGATGACGACCCGGCGCATCATCGAAAAACTCGAGAGCCTGGACGTCATTGAAACCCTTTGTTGGGACGGAAGTTGTCTGCACCGGCTTGCCCCTGTGGATGAAGAACAGGCTGCTCTCTTGGAGGTCTTGGCTCACATCTTGGCGGAACTCCGACTCCCCCGCTGGCCTCATCTTCTGCTCCCCGCCGGGGATACCCCGTCTCTGGCCTTGCCACCTCCCGGAGGCTGGCAGGTCGCTGCATAGGCCCGGGCTGTCGGGAGGGGTGAGGTGCGCCCAGGGCCGAGAGGGAAGCCAACCTCACCCCCCAAGCCAGCGGGAGTGGCCCCGTCGTGGCCCCAACTTTCACCCTGCGTGCGTCGGATGAATGTTTCACGCCCTGTAGCAGGGTAAACTTTGCTCTCTATTCGGTTGGGAAGGTGCGAAATATAGGCTTAGATGTTTTCTCCAAGAACAGCCAACTACAGTTGCTGCCGGCCTACTACTATTACTCAGTTTTGCTGAATTCTCGGTGGCTCTT
>CAZQDO010000682.1:0-1545 GCA_964592085.1 uncultured Anaerolineae bacterium
TAGAGCGCCACCCGTTTGGGCTCGTTCTCCTTAAGTGCGTTCTTGTCCGCCGTGTCCCTGGCACAGAAGTAGCGCAGATAGGCCGCCGTATCCTTGGGTGGCTGGACCGGCTCGCAGAGCGCTTTAACGGCTTCTCGCGCCTCTTCCAGCCGCTCCCGTGCCTTTTCCAGCCGATCACTCAGCAGCCCGGCTACATCTTCCTCGTCGTAACCGTCGAATGCTTCTGAAGTGTAGTCGTGAATGGATTTCTCCAGGCTCTTGAACAGGTCTCGGTAGTCAATAATGTAGCCGTATTCTTTGTCGTCGCCGTCCAGACGGTTCACCCGGCAGATGGCCTGGAACAGCCCGTGATCGCGCATCGGCTTGTCAATGTAGAGATACGTGGCCGGGGGGGCGTCGAAGCCGGTCAACAGCTTGTCTACCACGATCAGGAGCTTCATCTGTCCCGGCTCCTCGACAAATTTCTTCTTGACCTCTTTCTCGAACTCCTCCACGCGGCCCATGGCCTGGTCTTCCGGCTGATTGAAATAATTGGCCAGCATCTTGCGGTAGATGTCGTACTGGCGCAGCTTTTCGGTCAGCCCTTCGCCACTTTCCTCGCCTTTGATGTCCGCCGGTGACGGTTTGTAGGAGGTGACGATGGCGCACTTATCGAAGCCGTGGGAGGTAAACAACTCGTAGAACTTGCAGGCCTGGTAGATGCTGCCGGAGACCAGCATAGCATTGCCATGGCCGCTTAGCAGGCGATCCCTGGTCTCCATGTCCAGCAGAATGTCGGCCACGATCTGTTCCAGTCGTGACTTGGAGCTGAGCACGCGCTGCATCGTGCCCCAGCGCTGTTTGAGCTGGGCCAGGGCAATGTCGTTCAGGCCCTTGGTCTTGGCCTCGAACCAGCGGTCGATCTTTTGCGGCGACGTGATGTTCTGGTCGACGTCCCGGGCTTCGTAGCGCAGGTCCAGCACGACACCGTCTTTGACGGCCTGGTCATACTTGTAGGTGTGGATGTAGCTGCCGAAGACCTCGATGCTCTTTTGCTTGTCGGCCTTCAGCAGCGGCGTGCCGGTGTAGCCGATAAACATGGCGTTGGGCAGGATGCCCTTCATGGCCTGGTGGAGCACCCCCGACTGGGTGCGGTGACACTCATCCACGTAGACGTATAGATTGCCCCTGGCCTGGAAACCGGGCGGCAGGCAACGTTTCACTTCGTCGATATAACCTTCGATGTCGCCTTCTTCCTTGCCGGCGAATTTATGGACGAGCGAGCAGATCAGCCAGGGTTTAGCCGCGTTGAGCCGGTTGACGAGATCCTGGCCGCTCGTGGTGCGGTAGATCCCTTCGTTGACCCCCACGAACACCTTTTCGATCTGCTCGTCCAATTCGGTGCGGTCGGTGATGATCAGCACCCGCGCGTCCGGCACATTCTCCCGAATCCACTTGGCGAGCCAGACCATGATCAGGCTCTTGCCGCTGCCCTGAGTGTGCCAGATGATGCCGCCTTCCCGTTGGCGCACGCGCGCCTGGGCCGCCTTCACCCCGAAATACTGG
>CAZQDO010000682.1:1555-2247 GCA_964592085.1 uncultured Anaerolineae bacterium
CGGCAGACCTTCTTGGTTCCGGCGTCGAAGACGATAAAATCGTGGACGATCTCCAGCAAGCGCTCTTTGGCACAGAGCTGGGTCAGGTGCAGGTCGAGCAGGTTATCAATGGGGGCTGGGTCGTTCTCTTCTTTCCAGGTCAGGTAATACTTCTCCGGGGTCTCGATGACGGCGTAGCGCAGCCCTTCGGTGTCGTTGCCGGCCATAACCAACTGCACTGTGGTGAAGAAGGGTTGGATGAAGGTCTTCTTCTGGTTGTCCAGATTCTGGCGGATGCCCTCGCTCACGGAGACGATGGAGCGCTTGAGCTCCAGCACGCCCAGCGCGATGCCGTTGACGTAGAGCACCACATCCGGCCGCTTGGTGTGCTCGCCGGTGACGGTCACCTCTTCGGCGATGGCGAAGTGGTTGTTGAGCGGGTCCCCCCAGTCGATCAGCCAGACCGTCTCGGTGTTTTCGCCCGCGTCGGGCTTGACCTGCACGCCGTAGCGCAGCAGGCCGTAGACGGCCTTATTGATATCGTACAGGCTCTTGGACTGGTCACCGGCCACCTTGTTGAGCTCGTACAGGGCGCGGTTGATGAGTGTGGCGCTGGTGCTCTGACGCTCCAGGAAGGCACACAGATAGGTCTCTTCGATGTTGCTATTGTCCGGGCGCTCTTCCCAGTTGCCCAGGTAGTCGTATTTCAGGGT
>CAZQDO010000683.1:0-2244 GCA_964592085.1 uncultured Anaerolineae bacterium
TGTTCCGCCCGTTCCAGCAGGACCGGCTGTTCCTCTGCCGGCACATACCCTTTGCGGATGAGTTGGAGGGAGTTCTGCAACACGGCCACCGGCGCTCGCAGGATGTGGACCATGGTCAGCATGAAGCGGCTCTCAATGGCCTCCAGCTTTTGCAGTTCGGACTTGGATCGAGCCAGTTCGCGGGCCTCTTCCTCCAACGTCTGGGCTCGCTCGGCCTCGCGCCGCAGTTCCCGCCGCTCCAGTTCCCGATTGATCACTTGCAACAGCAGTTCTGAAGTGAAGGGCTTGGCAATGAAATCGTGAGCCCCCCCGCGGATGGCTTGCACGGACAGTTCCACCGTGGCATAGCCGGTGATGATGATAACGATGATGTTGGGGACGAGTTGCTGTACCTGCTGCAACATTTCCATGCCACTCATGCCCGGCATCATAACGTCTAGGAGTAGCACGTCAAACTGTCCCTCGCGCAGTTTACGCAACCCCATGGGGCCGTTTTCGGCTACGTCCACTTCGAAACCGTGGGGTGTCAGGGCTCGCCGACAGCCCTCACGGATGCCCAGCTCATCGTCCACGATCAGTACGCGTATGGGTTTGTTCATCGTCTCATTCACTCTCAGGGCATTGCCCACGTAACCGCCCAGCGAAGCCCTGCCTCAAACCAGCGGGGCAGCGTCGCTCGCCTGAGATCCACTGACCAGGGTTGATTATACCTCACCTTCCAATTGTTGACAACTTCGATCAATCCCCTCAATGCACAGGACCAGGGCGTGAGCTCAGGGATGAGGGCCACCATGAACTGCTACAAGATTACGCCACTCGTCCACGATGCCGACCATCTGGATGGTGATGAGTAACCATGCTGTGCTTGTAAGAAACGGGGCGCACCAAAACGACCAAGCCATACGTCCCTCCGTGAAGGTGTTGACAGCGTGGAGCCAAGTGCGCCCCCTATCAACCTACCTCTCTGATAGTTAAGCCAGAAAACGTCGGATCGTTTTCAACAGATGATCCGGATCCACCGGCTTGCTGATCCAGGCGTCAATCGGTATGGGCATATCGTCTGGAAGCAGCGCCGCGTGCTTGCTGCTGTCAATGCTGGAAGCCATGATCACCGGGATCGCTTTGAGGGCTGGATCGGCTGCCATCTTGTGGGAGACGTACACGCCGTCCAGTGGGGAGGCCATCATCACGTCGAGCAGGACCAGGTCGGGCCGTTCCTCGTTCATAACTTGCAAGGCCTGATCCCCATTGGTTGCAGACATGACACTGTAGCCTTCCTTGGTGAGAATCATACGAGTGATCTCGACGAAATCGGGGTCATCGTCTACGACCAGAACCCTGGCCGGGACCCCTGGCTTTACAGCCACCATCTTTTGCGGCCTCAGGTAGATGAACCAGTAAGCCAATCCCACGAATCCGGCCCCGCCGATGATGTTGCCGATGGTCACCGGCAGCAGGTTCTTGACGAAGAAGGCGCCCCACGTGAGATTCCCATAATCGGCCGCTGTCTTGCCAATGGCTGCCCAGAAGTCGCTCCCTGCAAAGCTTTTGATGAACAGGCCAATGGGGATAAAGTACATGTTGGCGACACTGTGCTCGAACCCGGCGGCCACAAAGGCGGTGATGGGGAAGATGATTGCCGCGATCTTGTCGGTGGTGGACCGCGCCGACAAGCAGAGCCACACGGCCAGGCACACCAGGGCGTTGCACATGATCCCCAGAGCGACAGCCTGGATGAATTCCAGGCCACACTTGCCATTGGCGATGCCCAGAGCATTGGCTCCCAGGGCACCGTTGGCCGACATGTACTGCTTGCTCAGGTACATGACCAGGGCGGTGAGGATGGAGCCGACAAAGTTGCCTATGTACACGATGACCCAGTTGCGCAGCAAGCCGCTGAGGGGCACCCTGCCATTGGCAAAGCCCATAACGATCAGGTTATTGCCGGTGAATAGCTCAGCCCCAGCCACGACGACGGCAATAAGGCCGAGGCAGAAGACCAGCCCCCCCAGCAGCTTGATGATCCCATAGCCCACGCCCGCGGCGGCCAGGCCCGTGGTTGCAGTGGTGGCGAAAATCGCCCCACAGCCGATAAAGGCCCCTGCCAGCATTGCCAGGGCAAACATCGTCTCCGCTTTGAGCCCTGCTTTTGCGACGCCTACTTCCTCCATCCGGCTGGCCATCTTGGCCGGTGGATGGGCGTCAATCTGAACCTCATTAGACATTCTGCTTACCTCCTTATTG
>CAZQDO010000684.1:0-2244 GCA_964592085.1 uncultured Anaerolineae bacterium
ACTCGGTCGAGGACGCCATGGCCAACCTGGCCGAAGCCATCGAACGCCACTGCGGGGGGCCGTGCGAGATTCCCAATGACCATCTGGGCGCTGACTACCATCCCACCCCCTGCCCCTACACTTTCGACAAGAGCGTCCAGATGAGGAAGGAAGTCGCTGCTGCTCCACCTGCGGAGGCTCCGCCCGAGGAGAAGGTAACCATCACCTGGGCCACCATCGCCGGCTTCTACACCGACTGGGCTGAGGAAGTGGCCAAGCAATACGAAGAGGAAACAGGCAACGACGTCGAGATCGTCGACATCGACTTCTCCCAGTTGTACGAGAAGCAAGTCATCGAGATGGTCGGCAAGACCGGGGCCTACGACATCATCACCTATGACGTAGGCTGGAAGGCCGAGTTTGCCAACAGCGGCTATCTCCTCGCTCTCGACGACTACATCGCCGCCAGCGACCCTGCCGAGATTCAGTTCGAAGACATCCACCCGGCTCTGGTCGAGGCGTCAACCAAGTGGAAAGGCAAGGTCTGGGGGCTGCCGTACTACACCTTCACGATGGGCTACTTCTATCGCTGCGACCTGTTCGAGAACCCTGACGAGATGGCGGCCTTCGAGGCCAAGTATGGCTATCCGCTGGACGTGCCGCAGACCTACGATCAACTGGCCGACATTGCCGAGTTCTTCCATCGCCAGCCGGGCGACACCCTCAAGGGCGAAACCATCGATGACGAGTTCTACGGCATCGGGCTGATGGCGGGTCGCTTCCCCCACGTTCAGGATGAGATGATGTCCATTGCCTGGACGCACGGCAACCAACTGATCAAGGACGACGGCACCCCTGGCACGACCGAACCGGCGTTCCTCGATGACGTTCATCTCTACGTAGACGAACTGCTGCCCCACGCGCCACCGGGTGCGCTGACCTCGGCCTACGACGAGGTGGTGGGCCAGATGCGGCAGGGCTTGATCGCCCAGACCGCTGCCTTCTACCTCGATCAGTGGCCCAACATGGTCAAGACTGAGGACGAGGTGCCCGGTTCCGAGATTTGCGCGGCCACCTCGCCCGGTGCGCACACCTGGGTTGGGGCTTTGACTCTGGGTCTGACCGCCGATGGCAAGCATCCTGACCAGGCCTGGGAATTCCTCAAGTGGATCACCGGTCCTGAGGCGCAGCGCAAGTTCGCCGAGGGCGGGGGCAGCACCTGCCGCATGAGTATTCTGACCGACCAGGAGTTTCTGAAGGATCGGCGGCTGGCGGCCGGTCACTTCCCGCCTTTGATGGAGGTTCTGGATCACACGGCCGAGTGCAACTTCTATCCCAACTACTACTACGTGCCGCAGGGTGGCAAGATCTACGACGAGGAGACCGCCTGGTTCTCATCCGCCACCAGTGGTGAGTATCCGGTTGAGGAAGCTATGGCCAACCTGGCTGAAGCCATCGAACGTCACTGCGGCGGGCCATGCGAGATTCCCAACGACCACTTGGGCGCCGATTACAGTCCTGTACCGTGCCCCTTCACTTTCGACAAGGGCGTCCAGATGAGGAAGTAGTAGCAACATAGCAAATAGTATTCCCCGAAAGGGCATGGGGCTTACGTGCGGGGTCCCATGCCCTCGGGACAAGGAGTGTGAGAATGGATGTAACAATCCCAAAGACAGCTGCGGCCGGCAGGGCGCCGAAGAGAGCGATGTCGGATATCTGGTATTCGATCCTGCTGATCACGCCGGCCATGATCATCATCCTCATCTTCGCGCTCTTCCCGCTTGGCTACGCCATCAACCTATCCTTGCGCCACGTGGACCTGACCAGCGCGGTGGGTATCGGGCCTTTCGTTGGCCTAGATAGCTTCCGCTTTGCGCTGAACGACAAGTTCTTCTGGCAGGCAGCGCGGCGCACGGTCATCTTCGCCGTTTTCGCCGTCGGCGTCGAGATGGTGTTGGGGGTGGCGCTTGCCTTCTTGCTGAATGGGTTGCGCTGGTTCAAGGGCATTGTGCGCAGCCTGCTGATCCTGCCCCTGGCCGCAGCGCCAGCAGCGGTGGGCCTGGTGTGGCGTTATATGTA
This sequence comes from uncultured Anaerolineae bacterium, assembly GCA_964592085.1. GTDB lineage: Bacteria > Chloroflexota > Anaerolineae > VGOG01 > VGOG01 > CAZQDO01. The sequence goes on from CAZQDO010000684.1 coordinate 2,059, forward strand.
CCACCCCGACTTTGGCGTCTATAACGCCATCATGTCAATGTTAGGTCTCCCCGAGCGCAACTGGCTGGGCAATGTCGATCTGGCCATGCCGAGCGTGATCGTGTTCGACATCTGGCAGTGGACGCCCTTTGTAACCCTCATTGTGCTGGCCGGCCTGCAGTCGCTGCCCAAGGAGCCTTTCGAGGC
>CAZQDO010000685.1:0-2243 GCA_964592085.1 uncultured Anaerolineae bacterium
GTATTTGGATCCCCTGCTGCCGGGTGGCGGACTGGCCAGCGTCTTCCCGTTCATGGTCATGATCGTTGTGCTTGTCTTCAGGCCCTACGGGCTGTTTGGCCTCGAGAGAATAGAGAGGATCTGATAGATGAGTCTGCCCTGTGGAGTCTTCGCGCAGAACTACGCGCAGGACATGGGTGCCCTGCGCACAAAGACACAATGGGCGATGCTGTTGGTCTTCCTGGTCTTTCTCGCTGTGTGCCCACTACTCTTCAGTGACAGGGTGCTGACCATAATGACCATCATCGGCATCACCATTGTCAGCGTCCAGGGTCTGAACATCCTGACCGGGTACTGTGGTCAGATCTCCATAGGGCATGCGGGCTTCATGGCAGTGGGTGCCTATACCTCGGGCATCGTGACCGCCAAGCTGGGGGTGCCCTTCTGGGTGGCCTTGCCCTGTGCCGCCCTGGCTGCGGGGTTCGTGGGCCTCATCTTCGGCCTGCCATCACTAAAGATCAAAGGCTTCTACTTGATCATGGCGACGATCGCTGCGCAATTCATCATCGTTTGGCTCATCATCCAGTTGCGCGAAATCACCGGTGGTCCCGACGGCCTGTCCGTTCCCAGACCGGAGATAGGCAGCTTCGTCTTCAGGTCCAAGACGAGCTACTTCTACTTAGTGATGGTCATTACCTGTCTGGCCACGTTCTTGGCGCAGAACATAGTCAGGACGAGGGCGGGCAGAGCCTTTGTGGCTATCAGAGACAATGACTTGGCAGCCGAGGTCATGGGTATCAATCTGTTTGCTTACAAGCTGCTGGCCTTCTTCATCGGCTGCGTGTACGCGGGTGTCGCCGGCTCACTGCTGGTTCACTACTTTGCCTTCGCCTGTCTTGACCAGTTTCCGTTCATGAACTCGGTATGGTACCTGGGCATGCTCATCGTGGGTGGCATGGGCAGCATTCCGGGGGCCATCTTCGGGGCTGTGTCCCTCAAGCTGCTGGATGAATTGGTCACTATTGTTGGCCCCGTGCTTTCCTCCATCGTGGCCGCCCAGGCAGCGGCCTCACTGGCGCTGATCAGCCGCGGCGTGGTGATCATGCTCTTCCTGATCTTTGAGCCCAGGGGACTCGCTCACCGCTGGGACCTGATCAAGGGATACTACCGGCTATGGCCTTTCTCGCACTAGGGGTGCGGAGGACGAGCCCGCGGCAGGCTGCGGGACGTCCTTGAAGATTCTAGCGAAGGAGGTGATCGGGCCCACGACCAGTGTGACTGATGGGTGACTGTTTCGACTTCTCCAATGCGGGGCGGGCTCCCGCCATGGGCCCATCGACAACGAGAGAGGATAGGAGGATAGAGAAGTGAAAGCGAAGCTTGCTACAATGCTGGTCGCAGTGCTGTTGCTGTCGATGGTGGTTGGCGGCTGCGGCACACCGGCTCCAGCACCGGAACCGACCCCGCCTCCAGCCGAGACCCCGGCGGCGGCGACCCCGGCGCCAGCCCCCACGGCGACGGAGGCACCGCCGACGGTGCTGTACGTCGGCGGCGCCATGGCGCTGACCGGCGCGTACGCTGAGGATACGGCGGCGGTCCTGGCTGCCTACGAAGACTACGTGCAGTACGTCAACGAGACCAAGATGCTGGCTCCGTGGCGGGAGGAGAGATTCCCCGATGACGTGACATTGGAGCTACTGTGGCGCGACGATGAGCTCAACGTAGAGAAAGCTCTGACCATCTACGAGGAGCTCAAGGGTATGGGCATGCTGGTCTACAGGATTGGGGGATCGCCACAGGCTCTGGCGCTGAAGGACTTGCTGAACGAGGACCGTATCGGTGCTCCTAGCATGGCTACTGGGCCCTATCTCCTGTCGCCCCCACAAACCGTCTTCACCACTTATCCCATCTACACCGATAGCCTGGTAGCCGTCGCCGAGTGGTTCCTGGAGAATTGGGAGGAGAGTAGAGCGCCAAGGGTGGCCATCCTCACGGCCGACAACGCCATGGGCCGGTCCATTGAGATACCTGAGTTTACGGCGTATCTCACCGGGCTGGGGTATGAGTTCGTGGGCACCCAGTATGTACCTCTGGTACCTACCGCACCACCCACCACCCAACTGCTGTGGCTGAAGGACAACAACGTTGATCTTGCGCTGGGGGTCATGATCAACCCCGGTTCCCAGCCGACGATCAAAGAGGCGGTCAGGCTGGATATGGGACCCAACCTCGGCTACAAGATCACGTTTGCCTGTGCCACACCG
>CAZQDO010000686.1:0-2237 GCA_964592085.1 uncultured Anaerolineae bacterium
CCAGCGGGCCGGGCTCCCACGCCCGGCAGTTCGGCGGCGTGGGAGCCGCCTCTGCCAGGTTTTCGGATAGGCTCTAAGGAGCGACGATGGCAGTCCAACCGCGTTCACGACGAGAGACCTGGCGTTTGCTGTTCCTGATCTCTCCCAGCCTGTTTTGGCTCGTCATTTTCTTTCTGATTCCCCTCATCGTGGTCTTGGCCATCAGTTTCGGGCAGCGGGGAACCTACGGAGGCGTTCGCTGGGATCTCACCCTGGAGAACTACGCCCGGTTCTTCGATCCCCTGTACCTGCGCATCTTCGGTCGGACGCTGGTCATTGCCCTGACGACGACGGTGATCTGCCTGCTGGTTGGCTATCCTCTGGCCTACTTCATCGCCACCCGTCCGGCTCGATGGCGCAACACCCTGCTACTTCTCCTGATGATCCCCTTCTGGACCAACTTCCTGATCCGCACCTATGCCTGGCTGCTGCTTCTGCGAGATCAGGGATTCATCAATGCCTTCTGGACGGGTCCCCTCCACGCGGTGTTGGCACAGCTTGCCCTGGCGGTGCCCCTGCCGATATGGGAGCCCTTCCTGCAAGCCACCTCGACTCCACTCCCGCTATTCGGCACCGATGGAGCCATCATCATCGGCCTGGTCTATGGGTGGCTGCCAGATATGGTGTTGCCCTGCTATGCGGCCATCGAACGCTTCGATTTCTCCCTGGTTGAAGCAGCGCAGGACCTGTACGCCAACCGCCTCAAGTCGTTCCTGCGGGTGATCCTCCCGCTGACGATGTCGGGCATCGTCGCCGGGTCTATATTGGTCTTCATCCCTTCCCTGGGTGCCTACGTCACCCCTGACCTGCTGGGGGGAGCCAAGTCCATTCTGATCGGCAACGTCATCTATTCCCAGTTCATGTCTGCCCGCGATTACCCCTTTGGCTCCGCCATCTCCTTCGTGCTGATGGCGGTGATGCTGGTCGGAACGCTGATCTATTTCCGCACGGGGAGGGAATGAGCAGGGGAGCAAGGGAGCAAGGGACAAGATGCAAGAGGCAAGAAACAGGACAAGGAAAAAGCGACGGGGGCAGTGGCTGAGCCGCCTGTTGACAGCGCACGGGGTGGCAGGATACGTCTTTCTCTACCTCCCCATCATCATCCTGGTGATCTTCTCTTTCAACGCTTCTCGCTATGCCGTGGCCTGGCGGGGCTTCACCCTACAGTGGTACGCCAGCCTCTTCGCCAACGAGGCCATTGGCGCGGCCCTCAAGAACACCCTCATCGTGGCTGGGGTTTCAACCCTCATCTCCACCGTGTTCGGCACGATGGTGGCCCTGGCCATGGAGCGGTACAAGTTCCGGGCCAAACTGGCCTTCGACGCTCTACTCTACCTCCCCATCATCATCCCCGACATCGCCATGGCGGTGATGCTGCTGCTCTTTTTCGTACTGAGCCACAGCCGCCTGGGGCTGACCACCATCATCATCTCCCACGTGGCTTTTAACATCTCCTTCGTCGCCGTGGTGGTGCGCGCTCGGCTGGCCTATTTCGACATCTCGCTGGAGGAGGCCGCGCAGGATCTCTATGCCAACGAGTGGCAGACCTTTCGCCGCGTGACGCTGCCGCTGATCATGCCCGGCATCCTGGGCGGGGCGCTGCTGGCCTTCACCCTCTCCATTGACGACTTCGTCATCACCTTCTTCACTGCCGGCCCCGGCTCCACCACCCTGCCGTTACGTATCTACTCAATGGTCAAATTGGGGGTCACCCCGGAGATCAACGCCCTCTCCAGCATGATGCTGTTGGTCTCAATGGCGCTGGTGTTCGTGTCACTGATGTTGCAGAAAGGAGGTGGGGGCGGAATCGAAATTGCGTAAAAAGTGAAACATAAGGCGTAAAGAGTGAAACGGTGACTCCTCAGGGTGTCATTGCGAGCGAAGCGAAGCAATCCCCAGGCTGCAAGGGGGAGATTGCTTCCCTTCGACAGGCTCAGGACAGGCGTCGCAGAAAAACGCTCCTCGCAATGACACGACCTGAGCGGTCGAAACGTGAAAGGAGAAGGAGAAATGCGGAAGATTCTAGTGTTCCTTTTGATCATGGGCTGTGTGGTTGTCCTGCTGGCCGGATGTGCTCGCGGTCCTGCCAAGCCAGAGCTGGCCAAAGAGCTCCACGTCTACAACTGGTCGGAGTACATTGACCCCCAGATCTACGCTGACTTCGAGGAGGAGTTCGGCGTGCACGTGGTGGAGGACAC
>CAZQDO010000687.1:0-2224 GCA_964592085.1 uncultured Anaerolineae bacterium
GCTTTATCCTGCGTCGCAACCAGGTGCTCAGATTCATCAACGCCCGGGGGTCCGAACGCTACGACCAGGTTTCCGAGATCATCGGCCTGGGCCGGCTGGACAAGATGGATGAACGCTGGCGCGGGCAACGCAATGCGGCCCGCAGGGAGGTTGAGGAATTACATGGTGACCGCCAGGAGACTTTGCGGCGAATAGGAAACTTGCTCGGCCAACAGGTCGCAACGGAAGACGACATCCTGGCTGCTGTTAACGCACGACTGGCTGACTTCGACCTACCCCCCGTCTCCGGGCGCGAGCGCCTGGAGCAACGCCAACAAACTCTGCGACGGCGCAGCCGGGTTGAGGCCGACATCACCACGGCCGAGAAACTGCGATCATTGCAGGATAGCGCTCAACACATTGCCGAGGGGATTGGCGGCGTACTCTCCCAGTACGATGTTCTATGCCAGAGTATGGATGCGTTTTGGAAACAGAGCGAGATCCTCGAGGATGCCTCCTTCGAGCAATTGCTGGCCCAAGGCTACCAGATATTGCAGGAGCGATCCGACCTCTCCAGTTGCCCTCTATGCGAAGAACCTTTCCGGGATAGAGATGCTTTGTTGCAAAGAATGGATGAACGCCTGCAGAAGCTGCGGGCCCTAACCCAAAGCCGCAGAGAAATCGACCAACAGCGAAATGGGGTGGAGAACGCCCTGGCTGTTTTGGGTGGCACGCTGGCCTCTCTGCAACATGGCCTGGAGACACAGGGCTTCACAGAGTCCCTGCCCCTGGTGGGGAATGCGCTGGAGCAAATGCGCGCCTGGCAGGCGGCTCTGGGGGACCGGGACTGGAAAGCCACCGACGCTCAGAGGTGGCGGCAGCCCCCGTCGATTTTGGAGCTGCAGCACAGCCTGCCGCCGCTTATTCAGGAGATTGAGGAACAAGCCCTGGCGCTGACGCCCACCGAAGAGGAGAAGACCCTGATCGACTTCTTGCTGGAGCTGACGCGAGTAGATGAACAGTGGCGCACACTTCAAGACAAGTTGGTCCAGTTGGACAAGGCCACATACGTCAGCCAGCAACTCAACCTGGTCTATGACGAACTCATCGCGGCCCGCAGGCGGGGCCTGGAACAACTGTGCCGGGAGTTGGAAGAAGACTTCGATCGGCTCTATCAACAACTGCACCCGGATGAAGGCTATGAGACCATTTCCATTCCCACCCATCCGGTCAAGCGCAGCAGCGTTGGGCTGCGCACCAGGTTCTACGGCCAGGACGAGGCCCATCCCCTCAGCTATTACAGCGAAGGCCACCTGGACTCCCTGGGTTTGTGCATCTTCCTGGCCTTCATCAGGCGTTTCAATCGCGATTTGAAGTTGATCGCTCTGGACGACGTGTTGACCACGGTCGATGCCGCGCACCGCCTGCGCACCGCGCGGTTGCTGGGCCGGGAGTTTGCGGACCATCAACTGGTGATCACCACCCACGACCAACTGTGGGCCAAAGAGCTTGAAGGAGCCATCCCCAACACCAAAATGGTGCAGCTCCGGCGATGGAATCTCGAGCAGGGCGTGGATTGTCAGGAGAATGTCCTATCCGATTGGGAATTCTATGAGGCACAAGCGCGGAGCGGCCGCCCCCAGGACGCCATCGCTGGGGCGGGCAGGAACCTGGAGAAGTTCCTGTTCCAGATGCGGGGTAACCTGGGCCTGTCGATTCCGGCCAAGCGGGAGCGTAACTACACCATCGGTGATTTATACGATCCTTTCTTTGCCTGGGTTGACAAGCGCCAGTTGGAACGGCCAGACAGACCCCAGTTCGCCCAAGAATTGCAGGCGCTCAAGCGGGAACTTGACGAGGTATGGCGGCTGCGTAACTGGTCTGGTGCCCATTTTAATGAGTGGGCAGCCACCGTCACCCCTGAGGAAGCCCTGAGTTTCCTGGACGCCATCCAAAGACTGGTAAGCTTTTTTGAGTGCCCTGTGTGTAGTAATCTGGTCGTCTACGATCAAAATACGAAGGTGTTGCTCTGCCCCCGTTGTCCACCAGCGCCACCGCCACGTTTCGTATCGGAATACAAGCCCGGCTGGCACGCCACGGCCACGCAGCTTTTGCAAGTGCCCAAAGAAACAGTGAGGCGGGATGTCGCGCCTATGGCCCAGAATGTCTTCCAGGGCTTTCTACGTGACATGCGCCGTCGCCTTGACTTGCCGGTACTGGCCACACCCGACGATCAATACACAAC
>CAZQDO010000688.1:0-2223 GCA_964592085.1 uncultured Anaerolineae bacterium
ACTCTGGAGCGTGACGTGGATCGAACGGAGTTATACGTGGCCGATGAGGTGTTCTGCTGCGGCACCGGTTACGAGATATCGCCGATCATTTCTGTTGACCGATACTCTGTGGACGACGGCAAAGCCGGTGAGATTACGAGCGCCGTGCGGCGCCTGTATGCCCAGGCGGTGCGAGGTCTGGACCCACGCTTTGAGCACTGGCTCCATCCTGTCTATCATGTAGATCGCGGACCGGTGGACGGTAGCGGATGATCAAGTCTGAAATGTGTCCGGCAGGCAGCATGGCCTTTGGTTCATTTCGCACAGGCCCGCCTGGCAAAGATAGCAGTGACACTCGCTGAGGATTCTGAACTGAAGCGTAGGCGATGATTCCATGTGTCTGTCATCGCACCGGCGTGGTATCCCCTGACATTGAGGTGCAATGCCCAGCGCAGTCCCGGAACCATTCCGCATTAAGGTAGTCGAGCCCATGCGCCTTCGCTCGCCGGAAGAGCGCGAGCAAGCCTTGGCCGAGGTTGACTACAACGTCTTTCGTTTGAAAGCCGAAGATGTCTTCATTGACTTGACCACCGACAATGCATGTGGCGCTATGAGTGACCGGCAGTGGTCGGTCATGCTGAGTGCGGACGAATCATATGTCGGCCAGAGCAGCTACTTCAAGCTGTCGGAGACTGTCTCACGAGTCTTCGGCTTTGACCGTTTCGTGTGTGTGCATCAGGGAAGAGCGGCAGAACATCTGCTATTCTCGCTGATTGTCAACCCTGGCGACTGCGTACCCGGAAACACCATCTTTCAGACGACGCGTTGGAATATCGAGGCCTCTGGTGGCCAGACAGTCGATCTCCTGACGGCCGAGGCGTTTGATACGGGAAGGGACGAGCCGTTCAAGGGCAACCTGGACCTGGACCAACTGGCGCGATTAATAGAGAGGGTAGGGCCGGATCGCATTCCTTGCGGTATCCAGACCATCACAAACGAAGGCATGGGCGGCCAGCCGGTGTCCATCGACAACTTGCAGCGCGTTCGGGGCGAGCTGAGCAAGTACGGCATCCCTCTCCTCTTGGACGCGGCTCGTTTTGCTGAGAATGCCTACCTCGTGAGACAGAGAGAGCCCAGCTACGCTACTCGGCCCATTCAAGACATTGTACGTGAGACCTTCTCTCTGGCTGATGGCTTCTTCATGAGCGCCAGGCACGATGGGCTGGTGAACATGGGTGGACTGCTTGGCGTCCGGGACGTGGAGTTGTTTGAGCGCATCACCGCGCAGTTGAACATCCGGGAGGGGTTCTTGTCCCACGGTGGTCTCGCTAGCCGTGACATGGAGGCGTTGGCGGTCGGTTTGGAGGATGGGATTGATGAATCATACCTGCACTATCGCATCGCTCAGGTGCGCCGCCTAGCCGACGAGTTGACTGCCGCCGGAGTACCGGTTTTGAGGCCCGTTGGTGGGCACGCCGTCTACATTGACGCCGCGCGATTCTTGCCCCATCTGTCATTGGAGGAGTTGCCCGCCGAGGCTCTTGTTGCTCAGCTCTATCTGCGTGGCGGCGTCCGAGCTGCTCGATTGTCCGGACCAATTGCGCGCGTCGACGAATCCCTCGGGTCTCCAGCTGCGCCGCATTTTGAGTTTGTGCGCCTGTCAATTCCGCGCCGCGTGTACACTGAAACTCATCTGAGCTACGTGGCAGATATCTTGGCTCAGATACACCGTGAACGCGAGGAGGTACCCGGGATTCGCCTGGTTTGGGCATCCGACATCCTCCGACTTCAGACGGCCAAGTACGAGCCGGTTCACCATACCAGAGGGACCAAAGATAGGGGGGACAGCTAGGGAAGATGGAAATCGACTTCTACAAAGGAACCAACCCAGTCCTTCAGTTCACCGTGGATGCTCAGGGCGGGTCTCGAAAACTCGAACTCGAGATACGGCGACTCATTCACGGAGGCCGGACTGCTCGCGCAGCCAATGTGAGTCTTGTCGGTGACCGGCACAGCCTCAGTGAGCAGCGCGGCTCAAGTCCACCTTCAGCGGTCGCATTCCTGGTGCCCACTTTCAATGCGACCACCAGCAATAGCGTTGCCATGTACGACGATGACAACTACGCTGAAGCGGAGTTCGCGATTCTCACTGATCAAGATGGCACCAGATATGTCACCATTGGCAGTGATCATACCGACAGAAACCTGGAGCTTACAGGCGGCTCGGCAAAGTCAAGGCTGATC
>CAZQDO010000689.1:0-2221 GCA_964592085.1 uncultured Anaerolineae bacterium
TTATCTTTTGAGGGAACAAACTGCTTTCGGTGATATTATACGTGAAGGAATGCGCCACCTTGCTTTTTGGGGCAATCTGTACTATACTACCAATTGTGTGTATCCCTACCCCTGCGGCTACTTTGGTGATCCCATCAAGGAATACACTTGCTCCCTCTCCATGGTCAGCCGCTATTAAAAACGTATCTCCGGGCCACTTTTACACCGCATTGACGTCCACATCGAAGTGCCCCAGGTGAAGCACGACCAAGCTGGCCGGTCATGTATCGCTGTCCGACCAGGACTTGAAATACATAGCCAAGGGGTCCCACCATGTTCGATGAGAGTAGTCCCCAACTGTTGACTCTGGCAGGCATCGCCCACCGATGTGCGCAGGAGACCGATTTATTCTTCCGGCGCCAGAGTTATGACCCGCGCTATTGCTTTGAGCTGTTCCGTCGGGCCATCCTTGAGCGCAATGAGCGCGCCTGGGAGCATATCTACGACCAATATCGCCCCCTGGTGGCTGGCTGGGTGGGACGCCATCCTGCTTTCCCGTCCAGCGGCGAAGAAGTCCAGTACTTCGTCAATCGCGCCCTCGAAAAGATGTGGGTAGCCTTGACCCCCGCCAAGTTCCACCGCTTCTCAAATCTGAAGTCCTTGTTGCGCTATTTGCAGATGTGTGTGGACAGCGTCATCGTAGACTATGTACGTCTGGCTGAGCAACGTTCCATGCAACTTCGGGTCGAGGTAGAGACGGACGGGATCAGTGCGACAGGCCCATCGGTGGAAGCTCAGGCTCTGAATCAGATGGGCCGACAAAAGCTGTGGTGGGAGATCAATGCGCGGCTGCGTAATGAGAAGGAGCGCCTGGTAGTCTATGGCTCTTTCCCCCTGGGCCTCAAGCCGCGAGAGCTTTACGCTCAGTTTCAGGGAACTTTCCAGGACGTGAACGAGGTCTACCGCGTCAAAGAAAACGTGCTGGCCCGCCTGCGCCGGGACGCTGTGCTTCAAGAACTCCTGAGACAAGATGCCTGAAAACGAGACGTTTTGTCGTTCAATATGTTAAAGGAGAAGTACACCCATGGCTTGTGTATCGCCGCCGGAACTGAATGATAGAGAGCTGCTGACCTGCATAGAGGGCGAGGCCGACCCCCAGATGATGGCCCACCTGGAGCAATGCCTGCACTGCCGAGAGAAGGCCCATCGCCTGACCCGCTTGCAAGACCGCCTGACAGCTCAACTGTACCGGATCACGTGTCCCTCACCGCTGGAATTGGGGGAATACCATCTCGGCCTGCTGCCGCGTGATCAGGCGGCGGCTGTGGCCCGGCACCTGGCCGAGTGTCCCCACTGCGCACGGGAGGTCGCCCAGTTGACGGACTACCTGGCCGAGCTGGCGCCGACCATGGAGCCAGGCTTATTGGAACAAGTGAAGGAGCGCGTCAAGGTGTTGGTGGCCCATCTGGTCAATGGCGGATTAGCGGCTGGTTTGTTGACGCAGCCAACCCTGACGCCGGCCTACGCGGGTATCCGAGGTGGGGAAGGAGAGCCTTTTCTCTACCAGGCCGACGATGTCCAGATTGCCACCGAGGTTCAGGACGACGCCGAGCGGCCAGGTCGCAAGGTCTTGCTGGGGCTGGTCATCGGGATGGAACCCAGCGGAGTGAAAGCCCACCTGTGGCAGGCCGGTCAGCGCGTCGCCGTCGTTCCGGTGGACGAATTGGGCAACTTCGTCATCCCCAGTTTAGCGCCAGGCAGCTACGAGTTGATTCTTAGCGGCCCGGAGGTGGAGATCCACATTCAGGATTTGGAAATAGGCACGCATTGAGGTGAAGCCTCAGTAAATGGTGATTCTGAAGCAAAGCGGGCTCCCACGCCGCCGATTCGCGGGCGTGGGAGCCGCCTCTGCTAATACTTGGCCACTACTAAGCCTTGCGAGGATAACGGCCCATGACTCCCGAAGAATTGGTCGAGCATTTACTGGCACTGCCAGACATAGAAGCCCAGAAGCGATTTCTCAAAGAGCACGCCTCCCTGCTGGATGACGAGGTCGCCAACGCGCTCAAGGCGCAGGCGGATCACTTCCTGCGTGCGGACTGCCAGCGTGCGTTGCAGATGGCCCACCTGCTCTTTCACCTGGCGGAGCTATCGGGCGATCCGGCGCACCGGGCCCTGGGCCTGCGGGCCGGGGGCAACGTGCATTACATCGGCCTGGGCGAGTACCAGAAGGCCATTGAAC
>CAZQDO010000690.1:0-2219 GCA_964592085.1 uncultured Anaerolineae bacterium
AGTTCCGCGCCATTGTCCCTACTGCTGAGTGTTAATATGTCTGTAGACTCAACACACCAAGTCCTTTAGTTTTTTCCTGCTTCGTGTCTTTGTGTCTTTGTGGTTGTTTTTCTTGCCCAATGTGCAAGAATTTCACCGGTAAGGTACTAAGTCCGCCCACACGGGCATGAAGTGCCCGTGCTACGAAACAGCGCCCGATAAAGTCGGGCTTATCACCCGCTGCTCCGCAGCCCGACGACTTCATCGTCGGACGGCTAGGAGTTCCGAACCACTTCCAGTCTCAGACACCTGACCATCACTGAATCTCTACCGTCGCTAACAGAACCCTATCCCCCTGCACCTGCCCCAACTCATCTAACACCGGCAGACGCTCACCTGATTCGGCAAGGTACATCCCAACCTCGATGACGTATTGCCCCGGCAGAGTGCCGGGCTTGACGACGATTTCGTACCCGTCAGTTATGACCTCTCCTTCGGCCCAGAGCGTGGTGGGGTAAGCGCCTGCCTGGGGGACGTTGTCCTTCTGGCCCCAGATGCGGCTTTCGCCGTCGAGGAGGTGGGTAAAGACGGTGTAGCTGGCGTCCATGGCCGCCAATGCCCGCCAGTAGAGGGTCAGGTGCAGGCTGTCGCCGGGCTTGGCTGAGGTGCGGTCCAGGTCATAGCCCAAAAGCTCAACCTTGTTCCCCAGGTTCACTTCTAAGGGGTACTGGATGGCGGGGACAACGAACTGGCGCTCCCAGGGTTCGACTTTCAAGTGCCCCAAAGAAATGGTAGGCAGGCCGCTACTGGCGATCAGCGGCTGCTGAGTGGCACGATTGAGCAGCATCAGCTCCAACTCGTAGTCACCGTCGGGGATGTCCTGACTGATGGCCAAACCGTAACGATCCTTGACGACCTCGCCTGCCGTCCACTTGGTGGTGGGGTAGGTGCCGTGTACCGGGCGGTCGGCCCACAGGGGCCAAACGTCGCTGCGTCCTGAGCTTGTCGAAGGGCCGCTCTCTCCTCGCAATCCGATGACCACGTTATAATCCTCGTCCAGGTCTTGCTGGGCCTGCCAGTAGAGGGCCAGGTAGATGCTTTCCCCCAGGCGGACTGTGCCTCGGTCCCTGTCGTAGCCCAGGAAGGTGATCTTGCCACCCAGGTCTTCTTTCCGCGGATTCTGAATGGCCAACGACTCAACCGCAGGCGGTGTTGAGGGCTTGTTCACCACCACAGGCCCCAGAGCGATGGTGGTGCCGACAGCCTTGCCCGCTTCGTCCAGCCTGGGCAGGCGGCCATCCAGAGAGGCTGAATAAACGCCAACCAATACCTGGTATTCTCCTGGCGGTGCCCCTGGCTCCACAGTGAGCTCTTTCCTGTTGACGATCACGTCGCCTGGGCTCCATTGAGCGGATGGGTAATCGAAGATGCCCTCCTCCCCCCATCGGAAGCCCCACTGGTCGAGGAGGTGGACGAAGACGCTGTAGTCGTCGTGGTCGGCGGGTTGGAGGACGTGCCAATAAAACGTGAAACGTAAAACGTGAAACGTGTTGCGTGTTGCGTGTTGCGTGTTGCGTGACACGTCATAGCCGAGGAACTCTGCGGTGTTGCCGAGGTTGACGGACATGGGGTTTTGGGGTGAGATTTCGGGCAGTTGCTCTGACTCGAACAGGTAGGCGGTGAAGGCGGGCTGGCCGTCAGGACCCAGGGGTTCCTCGACTAGCGCGTCTGGTGAAAAGAGCTTCTCCAGCAGGGCTTCGTCGGGCCTGGCTGAGTGGGGGAAGATGTAGAGCGCTTTCTTGTCAGTCCCTTTGGGGAAGACGATGGTCTCCTGACCCACCAGCCATTTGATGCGATCATAAGAGCGAGCCAGGAAGGCCAGGGTGGGATGGCGGTAGTGGATGGATGAGACGAAGCTCTCCTCGTCAGTGGTATCCAGTTGGTTGAGATACTTCGCTGCATCCACCAGGTCGCCGTCGTTGTCGTAGTAGACCGGTACGGCTTTGGCCCAGCGGACGAAATAGTCTCGGAAGGTGGCTGCGCTGCCGAGGCCCAGCAAGAGGATCAGAGTAATGAAGGGTAAGACAGATCTGGTGGTGACGGATGGGGCCAGCCCCGCCGTGGCATGAAGTGCCACGGCTACGAAGCTGCCACCCCGTAAACGGGGTTCTTGAGCCCGATTCATCGGGCGGGGGCTTTGTAGCACGGCCACTTCATGGCCGTGCGGCTCAACACGCACG
>CAZQDO010000691.1:0-2207 GCA_964592085.1 uncultured Anaerolineae bacterium
AGCGCTCTACTACCCATGGATCCTGGCTCGTAACCCCCTGACCGGTCGGGACGAACTTTTGCCGCCGTCGGGCCACATCGCCGGGATTTACGCTCGCACCGACGCGCAGCGCGGGGTGCACAAAGCGCCAGCCAACACCAACATCCGCGGCGCGCTGGGCCTGGAACGGCTTCTGTCCAACCAAGAGCAGGGCCCGCTCAACCTGATGGGCATCAATGTGCTGCGTGTGTTTCCGGGCCAGTCACAGCCATTGGTCTGGGGTGCGCGCACGACGGCCACCGACAGAAACTGGCAGTACGTCAACATCCGTCGCCTGTTTCTCTTCATCGAGGAGTCCATCGAAGAGGGCATCCGCTGGGCGGTGTTCGAGCCCAACGATCTGCAACTCTGGCAAAAGCTGAAGCGAACCATCACTGAGTTCCTGACTCGGGTCTGGCGTGACGGCGCTTTGTTCGGGGCCACTCCAGACGAGGCCTTCTACGTACGCATCGACGAGGCACTCAACCCGCCCTCCACCCGGGCGTTGGGACGGCTGTACATCGAGATTGGCCTGAACCCCACCTATCCGGCCGAGTTCATCATCGTGCGCATCGGCATCTGGCGCGGCGGATCAGAAGTGAGTGAAAGCTAACAGCAAAGGAGAAAGAAAATGGCAACTGGTGACATCCCTGATCCCCATGGCAATTACAACTTTCTGGTCGAGCTTGACGGCATCACGCGGGCCGCTTTCCAGGAATGCAGCGGTTTCGACTCAACCATCGACGTCATCGAGCACCGCGAGGGTGGTGAAAACACCACCTTGCGCAAACTGCCCGGCATGACCAAGTACAGCAACATCTCGCTAAAATGGGGCATGACCGACGATCGCGAGCTATACGACTGGCACCGTCGGGTGGTGCTGGGCGACATCGAGCGCAAAAACGGATCGATCGTCATGCTGGACCGCAAGGGTGAGGAGGTGGCGCGCTGGAATTTCGTGCGCGCCTGGCCCACCAAGTGGGACGGCCCCGATCTCAACGCCGAGGGTAACGACGTGGCCATCGAGATGCTCGAGTTGGCCCACGAGGGCGTCGAACTTGTCTAGACCGGCGATCGACGGATGACGAAGGACGGAATCGTGCTTTCTGCGGCCGTTGTCTTTCGTCCGCCGTCCTTCGCCGGGCGATAGGAGAATGCTATGTTCCAAACCGAATTCGAGTTTACGCTGCCCTGTGGCTATCTGGACGACGAGGGCACCTTGCACCGCGATGGGATGATGCGCCGGGCGACGGCGGCGGATGAGATCTTGCCACTTAAGGACCCACGCGTGCAGAAGAACCCGGCCTACCTGGTGGTCATCCTCCTGTCGCGGGTGATCGTGCGCCTGGGAGGTGTGTCTCAGATCAATCCAAAACTCATCGAGAACCTGTACGCCACCGACCTGGCTTATCTGCAAGATCTTTACAACCAGGTCAATCACCTGGGCAATGGTCACCTGGCGGTGAGTTGCCCCGAGTGTCAGCACGCCTTTGAGGTGGAGCGACCGGCGCTGGGGGGGTCGTAGGCTACCCTCTCGATCAACTGGTCGAGGAGGTAGCCTTCATCGCCTACCACTTCCATTGGTCGCACGCCGAGATCATGGCCATGGAGCACGCCGACCGGCGGGCCTGGGCAACCCAGATCTCGGCTATCAACCGGCACATGAACGCAGAGCCAGTCTAGGCATTGGGCGCAATATGACAGGGCACGAGTTGAAATTGGTACAGTGTGATATACGGGCAACGCGCAATGGAATCCGGCTCACTTTGGGAGACAACGTAACGGAGAAGATTGGTGCATTTGCACAGGCCATTATGCGCCGTTACATGGCGTGGCGCGCCCGGTGGCCGGGCCTGGGGCTGATCTTCAGGCAGGCCCCGCACGGCGTCAGTCCAGGCGTTGGCATTCGCCAAACTCAGGTGCAGCTAACGCCGCACCTGGAACTGACGATCCTGACCTGGCCGCAGCTTCGGGGCGCTGCACGCCGACCAACCCCTGGCCCGGCCCGGCGCGAGGAGCCACCTCTGGTCACCCGGGTGGAACGCCACTGGATCAGCCCAGTTCAGGCGCTACCACCGAATTCGTTGGAAACCGCGCAGCCGCGTCCGATCCTGCGACCCGTCACCGGGCCAGAGCTGGCATACCGCCGGCCTCCGGTCACTACACGCTATGGGCAGGTGAAGAAGGCC
>CAZQDO010000692.1:0-2203 GCA_964592085.1 uncultured Anaerolineae bacterium
CCTCACTCCAAGGACTCAACGCCGGATCCTTGGCGATCTCCTGAATCAACTCTGAACTTTGCAGGCCCACAATGCCCGACGACGCCTCAGCGAGACTCATGCCCTCGGGAATCTGAAACAGAGGCTCATCTTCAACAGGAAAAAGCAAGACCTCCTTTTCATCGGGCACAAGCAGTTGAAAGCGCTGACCTTCCCGGAGACCTTCGGTCTGTACTTCTGGAACGAAGAGTCCTTCCCGGTACACGACTGGAACTACCTGGTACATAACCCACCTCCCAGTAATTGCTCACCCCAGTCAAATGTCAATCGTACTGTGACGCTCCCACGTTTGACGTTTTACGTTTTACGACTTTCCAGCACCTCAGCGATCACTTCCTCCGCCGCCTCTGGCAGAGGGGGTACTTCGTGCTCAGCTAGGATCTGGCGGGCGCGCTCGTTGGCGCGGGCGGTCATGTCCTGGCAGCCCTTTTCCACCCAGTTGTCGTAGCGCGACCGGTCTATCAGCGCCGGCCGCCACTGGGCCCACTTCCAGTTGTCCAGGGTGTGATCGTCGGCCAGGAAGCCGCCGCCGGGCGTGGCGCGATGGATGGTCTCGCGGGCCAGAGTGCGCTGGCTGACCTCCACGCCGCCCATGACGTAGCGCACCTCGCGGATGATCTCGTCGGCCACCACCAGCATCTCCATCGCGGAGGTGGTGCCGTATTCGATGTAGCCCACGTCGTGCACCAGGTTGCAGCGGCTTAAGAAGGCGGTCATGACCGTGACCGTGGCCTCAATGCCAGCCTGGGCGTCCACCACCTTGCTGTCGGTGGCGCCGGCCGTGCCCCACACCGGCAGGTCGTAGTAGCGGGCCAGGTCGGTACAGGCGGCCATGCCCAGCGGCCACTCCGGGCTGCCATAGCTGACGATGGCCGATTTCATGTCCAGCGCGGCGGTGTTCATGCCGTACAGGAAGGGAGAGCCCGGTCGCACCAATTGGCTGAGCAGCAGCCCCGCCAGGCACTCGGCGTTGCCCAACGCCAGCGCTCCCGCCAGGGTGATGGGGCCACCGCCGCCGGTGTTCGGTGAGGGCAGATAGGTGACGGGGATGCCCTTCTCGGCGCAGAACAGCAGCTTGTCCACCGACTCGTCGTTGTAGAGGAGGGGTGAGATGGGCTCGGCGTAGTGCAGCAGGAAGGGCTTCTCACGCAACTCGGTCTCGCCGCCGGCCACCGCACAGGCGATGCGATACATGGCCTCCATGTCCTCCCGATGGTTGGCCGTATAGACGTTGGGCTTGACCGAGCCCCGGATCATGTTGATGAAACTGTGGAGGTAGTGATCCAGGGCCGGCACGTCCGAGGGAGTGCCCATGGACATGATGAAGTCAATCTGCTCCAGGCCGTCGCACAACCGGGCGATGCGCCGCACGTCGTTGGCTGTAGCCCTCCGCCGCTGGCCCGTCTCTACGTCAATAGTGAACGGACAATCGGAGCCAGGCCCGAAGAAAACCTTGCCTGCCTCCAGCGGCATGGTCAGCTCGCCCAGCCGATTGAACATGGGAATGCGCGGTGGCGCTGAGGCAAGGCCATCCATCACCAGGTGCGGGGGTATTTTGATGCGGTCCTCGGATTCCCAGGCGCCAGCGTCGAGGAGCAACTCACGCCCGGCCTCATTCTTCATCACGATGCCCGTCCGAGACAGGATGTCCAGGCTGGTATAGTGGATGGCCTCGATTTGTTCGTCGGAGAGCATTCGGATGGTGGGATGCAAGGTTGCAACAGGGATTTGCTTTGTCAAGGGGGGACTCCTTAAGAAAATAGGCCGTGTTGCGTGTTTCGTGTTCCGTTAGTAATAACACGCAACACGTTGCCACTTATCCAACTAGACTCCGAGCAACATCCACCGCCGTAGCCGCGTCCGGCGCATACGCATCGGCGCCGATCTGCTCAGCGAAGGCTGTGGTCACTGGCGCGCCGCCGATCATGATCTTGACCGTGTCGCGCAGCCCGGCCTCTTGCAGTGCCTCAATGGTCGCCTTCATCCCCGGCATGGTCGTGGTCAGCAGCGCCGACATCCCCAGCAGTTGCGGCTGATGCTTCTGCACAGCAGCCACGAATGCATCCGGCTTGACGTCGGTGCCCAGGTCAACGGTCTCGAAACCGGCGCCCTCCAGCATCATCTTGACCAGGTTCTTGCCGATGTCGTGCAGGTCGCCCTGCAC